>NZ_JBEYVC010000054.1:0-57716 GCF_040643855.1 Streptomyces sp. NPDC047072
CGCTGTGATCGACGGTAATCGGTGTGCTGATCGCCGCGACCACGGGGTACGCCGTCTCACGCTTGCGTTTTCCTGGCTATCGGATGTTAATGTGGGTGCTGCTCGCCGGCGGCACCACCGGCCATCTGGTGGGCCGCGGCTGGGACGCGGCCCGGCTGACCATGACCGTCCTCGGCGCGGTCGTGCTGCTCGCCGCCGGGGCCGTCGCCCTGGTCGTGGCCCGCGCGCGCCCGGCCGTCAGCCCGACCGTGGCGATCGCCGAGGAGTCCGCGCCCGATCTGTACCGCATGGTCCGCGACCTCGCCGACCGGCTGGACGTCCCGGCGCCCTCCGCGATAGCGCTCACCCCGGACTGCGACAGCTGGCTGGAGGACCGCACCCACCCGGCCCACGGCCCACCCCCGCAGGAGGGCCGCTACGACGAGATCGCGGGCGTACGCGGCTCCCACCGCCGGGTGCCCGCCGCGCCGGTGCTGGTGATTGGCTCGCCCTTCCTGTGGTGGATGCGCGTCGGAGAGCTGCGCGCGGTGCTGGCCCCGGTCGTCGCCGGTACGGGACCGTCGGCGCACCCGGACATAGCCGCGGCCCGGCGTTTCGTGCGCGGGCTGGACGCTGCGGTGGCCGTGGGCTCGACCTCGGGCCGCTGCCCGGGCTCCCGGCTGGTGTGCCGGGGGCTGGCCGCGGTGGCCAGGGTGCTGCTGCGCAGCTGCAGGGTGCACGCGGAGCAGATGGAGCGCGGGGTGGCCGCCGCGGCCGCCGAGCGTGCACAGGCTGTGGACTACGGCCTGCGGATCGTCGCCCAGGAGCAGGTCGGCCTCGCGTACGCGGGCTGGGACCGGCTGCTGACCCGGGTCGCGCTGCCCGCGTGGCGGATGGGCCGCTGGCCTTCTCGCCTGGACGCGGGCGTGGTGGCCGCCCTCACCGAACTGTCCCGCCGGGACCGGCTGGCCGAGGGCTTCGCCTCCCGGCTGGGCGAGCGCCCGGCGTGCGACCTCCTGGAGGAGCCCGGCGCGGTCGACGAGGCCGCGTCCCTCCTCGCCGCCCGCCTCTTCCACGGCGGCCCCGCGGAGTCCGGTCCCGACTGGGCGCCGGTGGACTGGCAGGAGTACCCGGAGGAGGTCGTCGACCGGAAGTGGCGCGTCGAGGCGGCCCGCCTGCACCGCGTCCTCACGGCCCACGAGACCGACCACACCACGAACGCGACACCCCCGGACCCGGACACCCCCACCCTCTCCCGAATCCTCGACCACCTGACAACGACGGACCCCTGGCGGGCGACAGCGGAATACGCGGAGGAGCCGACAGCGAGCGACCAGCCCGCAGGCGTCGACGGAGGCAGCGGCGGACCCGCAGTGGTCTCTGGTGACGGCGACAGCCCTGCGGTCTTCGACGGGGGTGGCGGCGGACCCGCAGGCGTCGACGGAGGCAGCGGCGGCCCCGCAGTGGTCTCTGGTGACGGCGACAACCGCGCGGTCTTCGACGGAAGCAGCGGCGAATCCGCAGGCGTCGACGGAGGCAGCGGCGGCCCCGCAGTGGTCTCTGGTGACGGCGACGGCCCCGCAGTCTTCGACGGGCACAACGGCGGCCCCGCAGTCGCCGACGCAGAGGGCAACGAACCCGCCGTCGGCACCGGCACCGGCACCAGCCGCGGACCCGCAGTCGCCGACGGCGATGTCGCCCCACAGGGGCCACCCGCACTCGACTACGAAAGCCGCACGGGTGGTGCGGGTGGGAACAACAGGGTGGGCGAAGGCGCAGCCGAGCAGTTGGCCGCCGCCCTCGCCGCCGAGCTGGCCCGCGAGGAAGCCGCGGCCCCTCGCCCCGGCGCCACCCCCTCCGGGACCGTCCCGTGGGACGACAGCACCCTCCCCCTCTTCCCGCTGCAACCCCCGCGCACCACCCGGGAGTTGCTCACGGACCACGTCACCGCGATGGTCTGCTGCGCGGCGATCGACACGGCCGGTGCCACCCCGGGGCTCGACTGGCTCGACGGCCCCACACTCGTCGTCAACGGCGAACGCGCCACGGACCTGACCCCCCGCGTCCTCAGCCTCGTCGAGGACGGCGACCCCGCCCCCCTCCGCGCCTGGCTGATCAAGTCCGGCATACGCCCGGAGAAGCCGGTCCGCCTGTTCTGACGGCGCGCGACCACGCACCGCACCCGACCACGCACCGCACCCCCAGCCAACCGCCCTCCCACCACCCACCGTTGCGGAGCACACCGTTCCACTTTCGGCCAATTCGCAACGACCAGTGACAGTCCGCGTGCGGAATGTGATGTGCTGGGACCGATCGCGCACATGGCAAGGGCTTAAGCCACTGACAAACCACCGCGCACCACTCGCACCGCACCGCACCACCACGGGGCTCAAGGGAGGGGAGCGACCATGGGACGAGGACCGGAACAGATCCGCCGTTGGGAGTCGGGCGCCCTCGCGCACGCCGTGACGGACCCCTTCGGCCAGGGCCCCGTCCCCTGGCTGCGCGGCAGCGAGACCTACTTCGACGACACGGGCAGACTGGTCCCCTGGTACGTGGACCCGGACCCGCCCCACCCCCCGAAAGCGGGCACCCGCGTCCCCTCCCCCCGCTCGGCCCCCGGCACCATCCGCTCCGCCGACGACGTCCGCCGCCAGATCAAGGGCTTCGTCTCCACCGGCGCGGTCGCCCCCGGCGAGGCCGTCGACTTCCACATCACGGTCGACCCGCCCCAGGAGTTCGGCGTCGACATCTACCGCATCGGCCACTACGGCGGCGACGGCGCCAAGAAGATCACCACCAGCCCCCGCCTGTCCGGGATCGTCCAGCCCCCGCCGCTCGCCGCCGACCGCACGGTCTCCTGCCACCACTGGTGGCTCAGCTGGCGGCTCCAGATCCCGTCGTACTGGAGCATCGGCGCCTATGTCGCCGTCCTGACCACCGCCGACGGCTACCGTTCGCACATCCCCTTCACGGTCCGCGACAACCACCCCGCCGACCTGCTCCTGCTGCTGCCCGACGTCACCTGGCAGGCCTACAACCTCTACCCCGAGGACGGCCGCACCGGCGCCAGCCTCTACCACGCCTGGGACGAGGACGGCCGGCTGCTCGGCGAGTCCGACGCGGCGACCACGGTCTCCTTCGACCGGCCGTACGCGGGCGCGGGCCTGCCCCTGCACGTCGGCCATGCCTACGACTTCATCCGCTGGGCCGAGCGCTACGGCTACGACCTCGCCTACGCCGACGCCCGCGACCTGCACGGCGGCCGTCTCGACCCCACCCGCTACCGCGGCCTGGTCTTCCCGGGCCACGACGAGTACTGGTCGACCGCCATGCGCCGTACGGTCGAGCGGGCCAGGGACAGCGGCACCTCCCTCGTCTTCCTGTCCGCCAACACCATGTACTGGCAGGTCGAGTTGGGCCCGTCCCCGTCCGGCGTCCCGGACCGCCTGCTGACCTGCCGCAAACGTCGGGGGCCGGGCAGGCCGGTGCTGTGGCGGGAGATCGACCGGCCCGAGCAGCAGGTGGTCGGCATCCAGTACGCCGGCCGGGTGCCCGAGGCCCACCCCCTGATCGTCCGCAACGCCGGGCACTGGCTGTGGGAGGCGACCGGGGCCCATGACGGCGACGAGATCGGCGGTCTGGTCGCGGGCGAGGCGGACCGCTACTTCCCGCGCACCCCGCTGCCCGAGCACGACGACCGCATCCTGCTCGCGCACTCGCCGTACACCGACGCCGAGGGCGCCCCCCGCCACCAGGAGACCTCCCTCTACCGCGCCCCCTCCGGCGCCCTGGTCTTCGCGTCCGGCACCTTCGCCTGGTCCCCGGCGCTGGACCGCCCCGGCCATGTCGATCCCCGTGTCCAGCGCGCCACGGCCAACCTCCTGGACCGCATCTGTAAGCGTGACTGACCCGCACAACTCACCCGCAGTCCAAGGTCAGACCCTGATAAGGGACAATCGACCCGTTGGAGAGACCCACGGGGAGGAACCGTGTCCGGATTCGTAGAAAAGCCCGAGCCGATCCAGGTTCCGGGTCTGGTGCACCTGCACACCGGAAAGGTGCGCGAGCTGTACCAGAACGAGGCGGGCGACCTCGTGATGGTCGCCAGCGACCGCCTGTCCGCGTACGACTGGGTGCTGCCGTCGGAGATCCCCGACAAGGGCCGCGTCCTCACCCAGTTGTCCCTGTGGTGGTTCGACCAGCTCGCCGACCTGATGCCGAACCACGTGATCAGCACCGACGTGCCCGAGGGCGCCCCCGCCGACTGGGCCGGCCGCACCCTGGTCTGCAAGTCGCTCCAGATGGTCCCGGTGGAGGCGGTCGCCCGCGGCTATCTCACCGGCTCGGGACTCGTCGAGTACGAGGCCTCCCGTACGGTGTGCGGCCTCGCGCTCCCCGAGGGCCTCACCGACGGCAGCGAACTGCCCGCCCCGATCTTCACCCCCGCCACCAAGGCGGCCGTCGGCGAGCACGACGAGAACGTCTCCTACGAGGAGGTCGCCCGCCAGGTCGGCGCGGAGACCGCCGCCCAGCTGCGCCAGGCGACCCTCGCCGTCTACAGCCGGGGCCGGGACATCGCCCGGGACCGCGGGATCATCCTCGCGGACACGAAGTTCGAGTTCGGTTTCGACGAGGAGACCCTCGTCATCGCCGACGAGGTCCTCACCCCGGACTCCTCCCGCTTCTGGCCGGCCGAGCAGTGGGAGCCGGGGCGCGCGCAGCCGTCGTACGACAAGCAGTTCGTGCGCGACTGGCTGACCTCGTCGGCCTCCGGCTGGGACCGCAGGAGCGAGCAGCCCCCGCCGCCGCTGCCGCAGGACGTCGTCGACCGCACCCGCGCCAAGTACATCGAGGCGTACGAGCGGCTGACGGGCACGAGCTGGTCGTAGCACAAGAAGAAGCCCCCGGTGAGCACCGGGGGCTTCCTGCTGTGGAGCGAACGACGAGGTTCGAACTCGCGACCTCAACCTTGGCAAGGTTGCGCTCTACCAACTGAGCTACGTTCGCACTGCGCCGAAGCGCGATGCCCACTATACCCAACCTCGCTCGCGGGCGAGACGGACGGCCGCGTGACGGTTCTCGGCGCCGAGCTTGGAGACGGCCGAGGAGAGGTAGTTCCGTACGGTCCCCTGGGAGAGCGCGGCCCGTTCGGCGATCTCCGCGACCGGCGCCCCGTCGGCGGCCAGCTCCAGCACCTCGGCCTCCCGCGCGGTCAGCGGCGAGTCCCCGGCGGAGATCGCGTCGGCGGCCAACTCGGGGTCGACGTAACGGTTTCCGGCGTGCACCGTGCGGATGATCTCCGCGAGCTTCCGGGCGCTGACGGTCTTGGGCACGAACCCGCGCACCCCGGCGGCGAGGGCCCGCTTGAGGTGTCCGGGCCGCCCGTGACTGGTCACGATCAGCACCTGGCACTCGGGCAGCTCGGCGCGCAGGGATGTGGCGACCTTCACACCGTCCGCGCCGGGCATCTGAAGATCGAGTACGGCGACGTCGGGGCCGTGGGCCCGGGCCATCGCCAGCGCCTCGGGCCCGGTCGCCGCCTCCGCGACGATCACGAGATCGTCCTCCAGCGAGAGCAGCGCGGCGAGCGCACCCCGGATGAGGTGCTCGTCATCGGCGAGCAGCACGCGCACGGTCACGAGACCCCGCTCTCCGACACCTTGAGGGGAACCCGGGCCACCAGCCGGAACACCCCTTCGCCGGCGGGTCCCGCCTCCAGCGTCCCGCCGACGGCCGCGAGCCGCTCCCGCAGCCCGGTGAGCCCGGAACCGCCGGTGCCGGGCGAGTTCAGCGCCTCGTCGTTCTCCACGGTCAGCACCACGCGTTCCTCCTCCGTGAGCACGGCCACGGTGCACCGTTTGGCGTCCCCGTGCCGCAACACGTTCGTCGTGGCCTCCCGCACCACCCACCCCAGCGCCGACTGCACCTCGGCGGGCAGTCCGTCCGGCTCCCCGGTGACCTCGCAGTCGATGCCTGCCGCGGTCAACACCCCGCGCGCTCCGGCGAGTTCGGCCCCGAGGTCGGCCTCGCGATATCCCCGTACGACCTCCCGCACCTCGCGCTGCGTGTCGTGCGCGATCCGCTGCACCTCGGTCATCTGGGCCACCGCCTCCGGCCGCCCGCGCCGCGCCAACTGCACCGCCAGCTCGCTCTTGAGCGCGATCACGGCGAGGTTGCGGCCCACGACGTCGTGCAGATCCCGCCCGAACCGCAGCCGTTCCTCGGCGACGGCGAGCCGGGCCCGGGTCTCGCGGGCCGCGTCGAGTTCGTAGACGGTGTCGAGGAGCCAGAGGGAGATGACGGAGGTGAAGGCGAGCAGCGCGGAGCCCAGCAGGACAGCCATGCCGGCGAGCAGCGCGACGTGCGCGGCCGAACCCAGCAGAAGGGACACGGCCACGGAGCCGACCGTGAAGGACGCGACGAGCGTGAGCAGCTTGCGCGGCCCGCGCACCCCGAGCGCGAGGGTGCCGACGCCGAAGATGAGGACGACCCCGTAGAACCCGCCGACCACACGGTCGACGGCGTCACCGCCCGGCCCGTACTCCGCGACAGCGAGCGCCCCGAGGGCCACCGCGGCGGTGACCGCGCCGAGCACCCACAGCAACCGCCGCGGCCGGGCCCGCCGCCCCCGCGTCCAGTCCAGCGTCCGCGACGCGGTCACGGCACACAACGCGGCATGCGCACACGTCGTGACCATCACGAGAACACCGAGCCCGATCCCCCCGTCGGCGAACCCCGGCAGCCCGACCGACACGACCTCCATCCCCGCGAAGAAGTGATACGACCACCGCGTATAGGTCTCAACCTTCGCAGGCGTACTCTTCCGCCCCCACCAACCGTCGCGCATCCACTCACCCCTGTCCCCATACCCCGGCCCCGAGGCAGCGAGGACGAAGTCCGTAGCTGCCAAGGGGCGCGGGGAACTGCGCGACCAGCCACGACGGCGCCGCACCCAGCCACCGACCGCCACCGCGCCCCACCGCACCCGGCCAAAGCCCAGCGCTCAGCGGCGCGGCTCCCACCGAAACCACCGCCGTACAGCAAACACGGCCACCACGCTCCAGGCCAACGCCGTAAGAACCGGCCCCACCGTCTCGTACACCGACAACTCCCCGCTCCACCCACCTCGAACGAGCGTGATCACAGGGGACATCGGAAGAAGTTCGAGGAAGGAAGCCACCCGATCCGGCAACAACTCCAGCGGAACGGTGATCCCGGAGCCCACGAACGAGATCAACATCAACGGCATCCCAGTGACCTGCGCACTCTCCACGGTCCGAGTGAAGCCCGCCGTCACCGCGCCCAGCGCCGCACACATGAACAGCCCCAACCCCAGCCCGATCACCGCGAGTTGGGGCGCCTTCGGAGCCGGCATGTCGAGCAGAACCGCACACCCCACCGCCAGCAGCACCGACTGCACGAGCCCGGTGACGACGGCCGGCAGCGCGGACCCCGCGAGGATCTCCCGGTCCCGCAGCTCCCCGGTCCGCAGCCGCTTGAGCACCAACTCCTCCCGCCGCCCGACGAAGACGCCGATCAGCGACGCGTACACGGCGAACAGCAGCGAGAACCCGACGGCACCCGGCAGCAGCACCAGCCCGGCGTTCAGCCCGCTGCCCGCGAGGTCCATGTCCTCGACCGCGGCCCGCACGCTGAACGGCAGCACCAGCGGCACGAACACCGCCGATACGATCATGCCCTTGCTCCGCCCGAACAACGTCAGCTCGGCCCGCGCGAGCGCACCGACCCGCCCCGCGGGGGTGGTGCTCACCACGCTCACAACGCCCTCGGCACTCATCCCGCAAACTCCGTTTCCTGAGAACTCTCCCGGGAAGCGGCAGCGTCCCGCGCGATCCCCAGAAACGCCTCCTCCAGCGAAGCCGACCGCACGTCCAGCCGCCGCAGCTCCACCCCGGCCCGCTCGGCCCAGGTCAGCAGCCCGGTCGCCGCCCGCTGCAGCTCATGGGTGCGCAGCCGTACGACCCTCCCGTCCACCTCGTGCCCGCCGACCCCCAGCTCACCGAGGGGCGGAAGGTCGCCCAGGAAGTACCCGTCGGGCAGCTCGAAGGAGATCCGGGACGGCTGCGCCGCGGTCACCTCGGCCGGCGTGCCGGTGGCCGCGATCCGCCCCCGGTGCAGGATCGCGAGCCGGTCGGCGAGATCCTCGGCCTCCTCCAGGTAGTGCGTGGTCAGCAGCACGGTCGTACCGCCGTCCCGCAGCGCCCGCACCAACTCCCAGGTCTCGCGCCGCCCTTCGGCGTCCAGCCCGGTCGTCGGCTCGTCGAGGAACAGCACCTCGGGCCGCCCGAGCAGCGCGAGCGCCAGATCGAGCCGCCGCCGTTCCCCACCGGACAACTGCTTCACCCGTACGTCGGCCCGGTGCTCGAGGCCGACGAGCGCCAGCGCCTCCCGCGGCGGCCGCGCCCCGCTGACGCATCCCGCCCACATCCGCGCGGTCTCCGTCACGGTCAGCTCGGACGGAAAGCCGCCCTCCTGCAACATCACCCCGGTCCGCGGGCGTACGGCGGCCCGCTCGGTGTGCGGATCGTGGCCGAGGACGCGCACCCGGCCGCCGGAGGGCGGGGCGAGCCCCTCAAGGAGTTCGACCGTGGAGGTCTTGCCCGCCCCGTTGGTGCCCAGGAGTGCGAAGACCTCGCCGCGGGCCACCGAGAAGGTGATTCCGCACACGGCCTCGAACCCGCCCCCGTAGACGCGCCGCAGGTCGGTGACCTCGATCACGTGCTCGTGTTCGTCGGTGTTCATGAGGTCAGCGTCCCGGCGGTCCGGACCGGTCGGCAGTGCGCGCTGTCACCACTCCGTATGACAAATGTCAGACGCGGAGGAGTCGTGACGACAGAAAACCCCGGTCCACTGGACCGGGGTCTTGAAGAGAGCGGACGACGAGGCTCGAACTCGCGACCTCAACCTTGGCAAGGTTGCGCTCTACCAACTGAGCTACGTCCGCATTGCCTCCGACCAGCTCTCACTGATCGGCGCGAGCACCAGCCTACCTGATCGACAAGAGCGATCCGGCCGGCGGTGCAGAGCGGGTGACAGGAATTGCACACTGCGCCTACCCTCTGGAAGAGGGTTGTTCTACTACTGAACTACACCCGCACAACTCCGTGAGCTGGGCCTCTCGGCCTCGCCCCTCGGCGTGCTCCAGACTCTAGCCGACCGCATGGGGTGCAGCGCAAGTCGGTTGTCCCGAGGGGCCGATGACCGGGCGTCGACCGTGGCTCACTGCGCCTCGGCGAACGCCTCGTAGACCTTCTTGGGGATGCGCCCGCGGGCCGGGACGTCCATCTTGTTGGCCTGTGCCCAGGCCCGGACGGCCGCCGGGTCGGGTGCGACCTCCGTCTGCTTGTAGGCCTTACCGGAGCGCGAGCGCTTGCGGCCGGCCTCCACGTACGGCGCGAGCGCCTTACGCAGTTGCTTGGCATTGGCTTGATTCAGGTCGATCTCGTACGACTTGCCGTCGAGTCCGAAGGCGATCGTTTCCGCCGCTTCCGAGCCGTCGATGTCGTCAAAGAGAGTGACCACGACCTTCTGCGCCACGAATATCGGTCCCTTCGTACGGCACGGTGACAATTCATTTGTACAGTGCCCGACAATGCAATGTGAAGCCCGACTAAATCCTTCCGCGTGTCCGAGCGCAATAGGTATCGGGTGTTCGACTGCGGATCTTTCCCGGAAATTTTCGTGAACGCGGTCGTCGATGCCGGATCGTGACAGGGCTCACGTAGTTTCCTACAAGTCGACGCGCGTAGAAATTTTGTGCGGGTAGTCTGAAACCCAACTGCAGGGACCTGCTCAGCACCACACCACCGGGAGTGCCAGTGGCACGCGTCGTAGTCGACGTCATGCTCAAGCCGGAGATCCTCGACCCCCAGGGCCAGGCGGTGCAGCGCGCACTGCCGCGACTGGGTTTCGACGGCATCTCCGACGTACGTCAGGGAAAGCGATTCGAGCTGGAAGTCGAGGGTCCGGTCGACGAGGCCGCGCTCGCCCGCATCCATGATCTTGCGGAATCCTTCCTCGCCAACACCGTGATCGAGGACTTCACCGTTCGCGTGGACGAAGTCGCGGAGGCCGCGAAGTGACCGCTCGTATTGGCGTCGTCACTTTCCCCGGCAGCCTCGACGACCGGGACACCCAGCGCGCGATCCGCCTCGCTGGCGCCGAACCGGTCGCCCTCTGGCACAAGGACAAGGACCTCCACCAGGTCGACGCGGTCGTGCTCCCCGGTGGTTTCTCCTACGGCGACTATCTGCGGGCCGGCGCCATCTCCCGCTTCTCGCCCGTGATGGAGACGGTCATCGAGCAGGCCAAGGCGGGCCTCCCGGTCCTCGGCATCTGCAACGGCTTCCAGATCCTCACCGAGGCCCACCTCCTCCCGGGCGGGATGCTCGGCAACGACCACCTCCACTTCATCTGCCGCGACCAGAAGCTGCGGGTGGAGAACGCGGACACCGCCTGGACCGTCGACTACGCGTCCGGCCAGGAGATCCACATCCCGCTGAAGAACATGGACGGCCGGTACGTCGCCGACGAGTACACGCTGGACAAGCTGGAGGCCGAGGGGCGGGTCGTCTTCCGGTACCTCGACTTCAACCCCAACGGCTCGCTCCGGGACATCGCCGGCATCACCAACGAGGCCGGGAACGTCGTAGGCCTCATGCCGCACCCGGAGCACGCCGTCGAGCCGCTCATCGGCTCCGGCCGCACCGACGGCCTCCCCTTCTTCACCTCGATCCTCAAGAAGCTGGTCAACGCATGAGCCGGACGCCTCTGGACACGGTCGAGCACGCGGCCGCGACCCCCGACGTCGAGCTGCCCTGGGCCGAACTCGGCCTGAAGAAGGACGAGTACGAGCGGGTCGTCGAGATCCTCGGCCGCCGGCCCACCGGCGCCGAGCTCGCCATGTACTCCGTCATGTGGTCCGAGCACTGCTCGTACAAGTCGTCGAAGGTGCACCTGCGCCAGTTCGGCGAGAAGGCCCCGCAGAGCGATGCCCTCCTCGTCGGCATCGGCGAGAACGCCGGTGTCGTGGACGTCGGCCAGGGTTACGCGGTCACCTTCAAGGTCGAGTCGCACAACCACCCCTCCTACGTCGAGCCCTACCAGGGCGCGGCCACCGGCGTGGGCGGCATCGTGCGCGACATCATCGCGATGGGCGCGCGGCCGGTCGCCGTGGTCGACCCCCTGCGCTTCGGCGCGGCCGACCACCCGGACACCAAGCGCGTCCTGCCGGGTGTCGTCGCCGGCATCGGCGGCTACGGCAACTGCCTGGGCCTGCCCAACATCGGCGGCGAGGTCGTCTTCGACGCCTGCTACCAGGGCAACCCGCTGGTCAACGCGGGCGCCATCGGCGTCATGCGGCACGAGGACATCCACCTCGCGAAGGCGTCCGGCGCGGGCAACAAGGTCATCCTGTACGGGGCCCGGACCGGCGGCGACGGCATCGGCGGCGCCTCGATCCTGGCCTCCGAGACCTTCGACGACGCTAAGCCATCGAAGCGTCCCGCCGTCCAGGTCGGCGACCCCTTCCAGGAGAAGCTCCTCATCGAGTGCACCCTGGAGGCGTTCAAGGAGAAGCTGGTCGTCGGCATCCAGGACCTGGGTGCGGCCGGACTCTCCTGCGCCACCAGTGAGTTGGCGTCCAACGGCTCCGGCGGCATGCGCGTGACGCTGGACGACGTACCCCTGCGTGACTCGACCCTCTCGCCCGAGGAAATCCTCATGAGCGAGTCGCAGGAACGCATGTGCGCGGTCGTGGAGCCGGAGAAGGTCGACCGGTTCCTGGAGATCTGCGACAAGTGGGACGTCATCGCGACCGTCATCGGTGAGGTCACCGACGGCGACCGGCTGGAGATCTTCTGGCACGGCGGCAAGATCGTCGACGTCGACCCGCGCACGGTCGCGCACGACGGTCCGGTCTACGAGCGCCCGTACGCCCGCCCGTCCTGGCAGGACGAGCTGCAGGCGGACGACGCGAACAGGCTGCCGCGCCCTTCGTCCAGCGAAGAGCTGAAGGACCAGGTCCTCAAGCTGGTCGGCTCTCCCAACCAGGCCTCCAAGAAGTGGATCACCTCGCAGTACGACCACTTCGTGCAGGGCAACACCGTGCTGGCGCAGCCCGAGGACTCGGGCATGATCCGCATCGACGAGGAGACCGGTCTCGGCGTCGCCATCGCGACGGACGGCAACGGCCGGTACGCGAAGCTGGACCCGTACCACGGTGCCCAGTTGGCGCTGTCGGAGGCGTACCGCAATGTCGCCACGACGGGTGCCAAGCCCCTCGCGGTGTCGGACTGCCTGAACTTCGGCTCGCCCGAAGACCCCGCTGTCATGTGGCAGTTCGCGGAGGCCATCCGTGGACTGGCCGACGCCTGCCAGCAGTTGGGCACGCCGGTGACGGGCGGCAACGTCTCCCTGTACAACCAGACGGGCGAGGCGGCCATCCACCCGACCCCGGTCGTGGCCGTCCTCGGCGTCATCGACGACGTGGCCCGCCGTACGCCGGTCGCCTTCCAGGAGGAGGGGCAGCTGCTCTACCTCCTCGGCGACACGCGTGAGGAGTTCGGCGGCTCGGCCTGGTCCCAGGTCGTCCACGACCACCTCGGCGGCCTGCCGCCCAAGGTCGACCTGGAGCGCGAGCGGCTGCTGGCGGAGATCCTGATCTCGGCCTCCCGCGACGGCATGATCGACTCCGCGCACGACCTCTCCGACGGCGGTCTGATCCAGGCGGTCGTGGAGTCGGCGCTGCTCGGCGGCAAGGGCGCGCGTCTGGTCGTACCGGACGGGCTCGACGCGTTCACGTTCCTCTTCTCCGAGTCGGCGGGCCGCGCGGTCGTGGCGGTGCCCCGCTCCGAGGAGGTCCGCTTCAACGACATGTGCGGCGCGCGGGGCCTGCCCGTCACCCGCATCGGTGTCGTGGACGGCGAATCCGTAGACCTCCAGGGCGAGTTCGACCTCTCCCTGGCCGAACTCCGCGAGGCCCACGAGGGCACGATCGAGGCGCTGCTCGCCTGAGCGCTTCGCTGGACATGCGGCGCCGGGCCGTCGGTCGGCTGCGGCGCCGTCGTGGCCGGTCGCGCCCCGCGGCGGAGCCGCACATGGATGCAGCCCCGCGCCCCTTGAGGGCGTTGCCGAACCGCGGTGGAGTTCACCAGGCCCACTCGGTCGCCGTACGCATACGAAGGCCCCGCCCGTCACCCACGGGTGGGGCCTTCGCGTCGGGGGCTCGGTGTGTGTGTCAGTGGGTCGCTCTAGGCTGATCTCATGCCACCGGCCAAGAAGCGCGCCCGCACCTACGATCCCGGCAAAATCCGCACCGCCGTACAGGCCCAGTTCGGGAACATCAGGGCGGCCGTGCGCACGCTCACCCCGGAGCAACTCGCGCTCGGCACGCGGCTCGGGGAGTGGACCGTGCGGGAGTTGGTCGCACACATCGGGATGGCGGTCACCGCGGTGCACCGGGCCCTGGACCGGCCGGAGCCCGCGCGACAGGACGCCGTGCTCCTCGACTGGCCCTTCGCCACCGCCACCAACTCCGCGGCCATCGACGACTTCACCCGCGGCCTCGCCGCAAACCACCCCGACCTCGACACCTACCTCGCCGACATCGACCGGACCTTCACCGAACTGCTCGACGCGCACCCCGGCACCCGCCTCCTGGAGACCAACGCCGGCGCGCTGCCCCTCGCCGACTACCTGGTCACCCGTACCGTCGAACTCGTCGTCCACACCGACGACCTCGCCGCCGCCGTCCCGGGCCTCGAGATCCCGTACGACCGCCAGGCGCTCGCCGCCTGCACCCGGCTGCTCGCCGACGCGCTCGCCGTGAAGGCGCCCGGCGGCTCCACCGAGGTGCGGATCCCGCCGTACGCCGTCGTGCAGTGCGTCGAGGGGCCGAAGCACACCCGCGGCACCCCGCCGAACGTCGTCGAGACCGACCCGCTGACCTGGATCCGGCTCGCCACCGGCCGCCAGACCTGGTCGCAGGCGCTGGACAAGGCGCAGGTCAGCGCGAGCGGCGAGCGGGCGGACCTGGCCGGACTGCTCCCCCTGATGGGCTGAATCCCGGCGGCGCGGGGCCGAACCCTTCACGCCCCTCGCGCGTCCAAGTGTCATGAAGCGGACGACACGTGTGAAATGCGCCGCCACCCTGGCCGCCGTGGGCACCACGCTGCTGGCCGCCTGCGGCGCGGAATCCGGCGCCGGAAGCGACTCGATCAGGAGTGCCGCCGACATCACGGGCATCGACTGGCTGCCGCAGAAGGTGACCGTGGACGGCAAGGAGTACGTCCTGCCGAAGGACGTCGAGACCTTCAACGACGCCCACATCACCTTCAAGCCCGACCCCGACGCCTCCCGCGAGGACGGCGGCGAGTCCGGCGGCTCGGTCGGCTGCAACAGCTTCGGCGCCGACGCGGCGATCGACGGCGACACCGTGCGGATCACCGACCTGGTCCAGACACTGATCGGCTGCCCCGACCCGCTCGGGGAGTTCGAGGAGAAGTTCGTCGGCGTCTTCCAGAACACCCTCAGGGCGACGGTCGAGGAGCGCGACGGCGCCCGGATCCTCACCCTGGCCACCCGCGACGGCGACAGCATCACCCTCCGCGAGAAGACCGCCCCGGCGCTGAAAGGCACCCGCTGGGTGATGGACAAGAAGGCGTACCTCACCCTGGGCAGGGACGACACCGTCACCGGCAGCCTCGGCTGCAACACCTTCCGTGGCGAGGCCGTCGTCAAGGACGGCACCATCGAGTTCGGCCCCCTCGCGACCACGCGCATGACCTGCGCGCCCGCCGTCATGAAGACCGAACGCGAACTCGCCGGTATTCTCTCCGGAAAGGTCTCCTACCAGCAGAAACGCGATTCTCTGATCCTCCGGGGGGCCTCCGGCGACAGCGTTACGGCCCGCGCGGAGTAAGAAAGGCCACTCTCCGCGAATTCGGACCAGTGGTCGATCTCGCCTACACTCGGAGCCGTGCCACGTGGTGACGGTCGACTCAATCATGATCTGCTCCCCGGTGAGAAAGGCCCCCAGGACGCCTGCGGCGTCTTCGGAGTCTGGGCTCCCGGTGAAGAGGTCGCCAAGCTCACTTACTTCGGGCTCTACGCCCTCCAGCATCGGGGCCAGGAATCCGCGGGTATCGCGGTCAGCAACGGCTCCCAGATCCTCGTCTTCAAGGACATGGGCCTCGTCTCCCAGGTCTTCGACGAGACCTCGCTCGGTTCGCTCCAGGGTCACATCGCGGTCGGTCACGCCCGCTACTCGACCACCGGCGCCTCCGTGTGGGAGAACGCCCAGCCGACGTTCCGCGCCACCGCGCACGGCTCGATCGCGCTCGGCCACAACGGCAACCTGGTCAACACGGCGCAGCTCGCCGAGATGGTCGCCGACCTCCCGAAGGACACCACCGGCCGCTCGACCCGGGTCGCCGCCACCAACGACACCGACCTGCTGACCGCGCTCCTCGCGGCCCAGGTCGACGAGGACGGCAAGCCGCTGACCATCGAGGAGGCGGCCCACACCGTCCTGCCCAAGGTGCGCGGCGCGTTCTCCCTCGTCTTCATGGACGAGCACACCCTCTACGCCGCCCGCGA
Source organism: Streptomyces sp. NPDC047072 (assembly GCF_040643855.1). Lineage (NCBI taxonomy): Bacteria > Bacillati > Actinomycetota > Actinomycetes > Kitasatosporales > Streptomycetaceae > Streptomyces > Streptomyces sp. NPDC047072. The sequence goes on from NZ_JBEYVC010000054.1 coordinate 15,601, forward strand.
CCCGCAGGGCATCCGCCCGCTGGTCCTCGGCCGCCTGGAGCGCGGCTGGGTGGTCGCTTCCGAGTCCGCCGCCCTCGACATCTGCGGCGCCAGCTACGTCCGCGAGATCGAGCCGGGCGAGTTCGTCGCCATCGACGAGAACGGCCTGCGCACCTCCCGATTCGCGGAAGCGAAGCCCAAGGGCTGTGTCTTCGAATACGTCTATCTGGCGCGCCCCGACACCGACATCGCCGGCCGGAACGTCTACCTCTCCCGCGTGGAGATGGGCCGCAAGCTCGCCAAGGAAGCCCCGGTCGAGGCCGACCTGGTGATAGCGACCCCGGAGTCCGGCACCCCGGCCGCCGTCGGCTACGCGGAGGCCTCCGGCATCCCCTTCGGCAACGGCCTGGTCAAGAACGCCTACGTCGGCCGGACCTTCATCCAGCCCTCCCAGACCATCCGGCAGCTCGGTATCCGCCTCAAGCTGAACCCGCTGAAGGAAGTCATCAAGGGCAAGCGCCTGGTCGTCGTCGACGACTCCATCGTGCGCGGCAACACCCAGCGCGCCCTGGTCCGCATGCTCCGCGAGGCGGGCGCCGCCGAGGTCCACATCCGGATCTCCTCGCCGCCGGTCAAGTGGCCCTGCTTCTTCGGCATCGACTTCGCCACCCGCGCGGAGCTCATCGCCAACGGCATGACCATCGACGAGATCGGCACCTCGCTGGGCGCCGACTCGCTGGCGTACATCTCCATCGACGGCATGATCGAGGCGACCACCATCGCCAAGCCGAACCTCTGCCGCGCCTGCTTCGACGGCGAGTACCCGATGGAGCTCCCGGACCCCGAGCTGCTCGGCAAGCAGCTCCTGGAGACGGAGCTGGCCGCAGGGCCCGCCGCCACGGCCGCGGCCGACGCGATCCGTCGCCCGTAAGCCTCGTAGAAACCAACCCGAAAGATCCCAGGCAATGTCTGAGAGTTCCTCTACCGGTGCTTCCTACGCGGCTGCCGGCGTCGACATCGAAGCGGGCGACCGCGCCGTAGAGCTGATGAAGGAGTGGGTGAAGAAGACGCGGCGCCCCGAGGTCCTCGGCGGCCTCGGCGGTTTCGCCGGCCTCTTCGACGCCTCCGCCCTCAAGGGGTACGACCGTCCCCTGCTCGCCTCCGCGACCGACGGCGTCGGCACCAAGGTCGACATCGCGCGTCAGCTGGGCGTCTACGACACCATCGGGCACGACCTGGTCGCGATGGTCATGGACGACATCGTGGTGTGCGGCGCGGAGCCGCTGTTCATGACCGACTACATCTGCGTCGGCAAGGTCCACCCCGAGCGGGTCGCCGCGATCGTCAAGGGCATCGCCGAGGGCTGTGTGCTCGCCGGGTGCGCCCTGGTCGGCGGCGAGACGGCCGAGCACCCCGGTCTCCTCGGCCCGGACGACTTCGACGTGGCCGGCGCCGGTACCGGTGTCGTGGAGGCCGACCGGCTGCTCGGCGCGGATCGCATCCGTAAGGGTGACGCGGTCATCGCCATGGCGTCCTCGGGTCTTCACTCGAACGGGTACTCGCTCGTGCGGCATGTGCTCCTCAACGAGGCGGGCCTCGCCCTGGACGCCCGCATCGGGGAACTCGGCCGCACCCTCGGCGAGGAGCTCCTGGAGCCCACCAAGATCTACTCCCTGGACTGCCTGGCGCTCATCCGCACGGCCGAGGTGCACGCCTTCTCGCACGTCACCGGGGGCGGTCTCGCCGCCAACCTGGCGCGTGTGATCCCCGACGGACTGCACGCGATCGTCGACCGCGCCACCTGGACCCCGGACCCGATCTTCGACCTCGTCGGAAAGACGGGTCGGGTCGAGCGCCTGGAGCTGGAGAAGACCCTCAACATGGGCGTCGGCATGATCGCGATCGTCCCCGAGGAGTCGGCGGACGTGGCGCTGGCGACCCTGGCCGACCGCGGGGTCGAGGCGTGGGTCGCGGGCGAGATCACCGACCGCGGTGACCACACCACGGGTGCGGAACTGGTCGGCGACTACGCCGGCTGACGCTCACGAGGCAGCACAAAACCCGGTCCGGTGGTATGGACCACATCGGACCGGGTGAAGCGCTGCTGGAGCGTCAAGCGCCGCGGCGTTGCTGCGAAGAGGATGAGGGACCGGACTCGTCGTCCTCGTCCTCATCGTCGTCGTTGTAGAGATCCGCGTACTGGGCGTACGGGTCGTCTTCCTCGTCGTCGTCCTCGAACGGCTCGCCATTCGGCGGCTGGCTCGAAGTCGAAGCGCCCAGCTCATTGGCCAGACGCGACAGGTCTGTCCCGCCGCTGCTGTACTTCAGCTGGCGGGCGACCTTCGTCTGCTTGGCCTTTGCCCGGCCGCGCCCCATGGCTCGACCCCCTCGGATACGGGGCCCGGCGGCCCCAGAGTCTTGACACGCGTTCATGATCTGGAACGGGCTCTCCGTGGAGAGACCGGTCCGTAGGGCTTCCACGGTACCTGAGCCCGCGCCCATACGGTACGTCGCCCGCAGGACGTGCCCGGACCCAGAACCCTCGGGGAGCCCCGTCCCCGCTGGTCAACCGCGATTTTAACCACTTCTTCGCGGCCGACCCGCCGACGAACGTGAGAGTTCTCTCTAAGCGTGCGCCGACGGGTACCGGTCAAACCTCAGAGAGCCAGTTGTGTGGCCGCCTCATGCATCCGCTGCTCGGCGATCCGGTCGGCCGCGGCGGCCGGCGGAATCCCGTCCTCCTTCGCACGTGCGAAGATCGCGAGCGTGGTGTCGTAGATCCGCGCGGCCTTCGCCCGGCACCGCTCGAAGTCGAACCCGTGCAGTTCGTCGGCGACCTGGATGACCCCGCCGGCGTTCACCACGTAGTCCGGCGCGTAGAGGATCCCGCGGTCGGCGAGGTCCTTCTCGACGCCCGGGTGCGCCAGCTGGTTGTTGGCCGCCCCGCAGACGACCCGCGCGGTGAGCGCCGGCACGGAGTCGTCGTTCAGGGCGCCGCCGAGCGCGCAGGGGGCGTAGACGTCGAGGCCATCGGTGCGCACGAGTGCCTCCGTGTCGGCGACGGCGCCGACGGCCGGGTGCGCCGCGGTGATCCGCTCCACGGCCTCCTGCCGTACGTCCGTGATCAGCACCTCGGCGCCCTCGCGCAGGAGGTGCTCGACCAGGTGGTGGCCGACCTTGCCGACGCCCGCGACGCCGACCCGGCGGCCGCGCAGCGAGGGGTCGCCCCACAGGTGCCGGGCGCTCGCGCGCATGCCCTGGTAGACGCCGAAGGCGGTGAGGACGGAGGAGTCGCCGGCGCCGCCGTTCTCGGGGGAGCGGCCGGTCGTCCAGCGGCACTCGCGGGCGACGACGTCCATGTCGGCGACGTACGTGCCGACGTCGCAGGCGGTGACGTAGCGGCCGCCGAGCGAGGCCACGAACCGGCCGTAGGCCAGCAGCAGCTCCTCGCTCTTGTCCCGCTCGGGATCCCCGATGATCACGGCCTTGCCACCGCCGTGGTCGAGCCCGGCCATGGCGTTCTTGTACGACATCCCGCGGGCGAGGTTCAGCGCGTCGGCGACGGCCTCCTGCTCGCTCGCGTACGGGTAGAAGCGGGTCCCGCCGAGCGCGGGGCCCAGCGCGGTGGAATGCAGGGCGATGACGGCCTTCAGGCCGGTCTTGCGGTCCTGGCAGAGCACTACCTGCTCATGGCCGCCCTGGTCCGAGTGGAACAGGGTGTGCAGTACGTCTGCCGGGGCGCCGGTCACGTCGGTCACGGTGGTGACTCCTGGTTGTTCAGCGGCGGTTGGTGCGGGCTCCCGTACGGATGGCGGGGCCCGTGGGCATGAGATTAGAGCCTGGGGCGCCCGTCGGCCGCCCGGTGGCGTGGATCACGCACCGGGCCGACCCGCACGTGCGACGATTTCGCTTGGTTTTCCCGCTCGACGTGTGCGGGTTCCGCAGGTTTTCCCGGCAGGCGGCGGGGGAGAGAGCAGGCGTGCCCAAGGTGTCCTCGGTGATCGTTCCGTACGCGACCTATCTGCGCGTGTACGAGCCGCTGGCCGCCTTCCCCGAGCCCGAGCGCAGCCACTGGGCGCGCTACGCCCGCCGCGCCGACCGCCCCTCCTACCAGGACGAACTGCGCCGCTCCCTGGCCGACCTGCTGCCCACCCCGCCGGTGGCCGTGCCGGTGCACGAGAGCAGCGACGCCTTCGTGCTGGAGGCGGACGGCGTGGTCTGCGTCTGCCCCTGGCGGACCCGGCTGCGCGGCTGGCTGGCCCTGGAGGAGCTCGGCGACGAGCTGCCCGCGCCGGTCCTGGACGCGGTGCTGCCCGAGCTCGTAAGGCGCCAGGCCGCCCAGGACTACGAGCGCTGGCTCGCCCGCAACCCGGACGCGCGCCCCTGGATCCGCACGGCGACCTGGCAGGTGCCGCTGAACTGGTTCGTGCTCGTGGGCGACGAGGAGCGGCGCTTCGACAAGGGCTCCGGCGAGATCCCGCCCGCGCTGCGCTACCGCACGCCCATGGTGCAGGCCCGGCGCCGGGTGGCCCGGGCGCTCAGGACCCTCAAGGACGCCATCGACGAGGGGCCGCTCATCGACGGCCTGATCGACGTCGGGCGCTGGCTGGAGGAGTTCCACCCGCGCTCGCTGGTCGAGCTGGACTACGGCGGCCTGGTGCACGCGCTGCCGGCCGGCGAGCTGGAGGACGACCACTCCGCGGCGGACGTGGCCGCGGGCATCGAGGCGCTCAGGCACGGGGACGGGGCCGCGGCGGGCGAGGCCTACGGGCGGCTCGTGGAGCGCTGGCGGTCGGTCAGGGACCGGCGCTCGGCGAACTGACGTTTGACGTGACGCCCGTTTTGGGGTTTCGTCCTCGCTCAAGGTGTCACGAGGTTTCGCTGATGTCCCATCAACAAGGGGCAAGCGTGACGGACCGCACGTATCCGGCTCTTGCGCCTCTTGCCCCTCCTCATGCCAAAATAGGACAAGGGGCCCGGGGGAGGTTCCACTTTGGGGGGTCTGGTGACTCCTGATCGCCTCTGTGACTGATCGTCACAGAGGCGTGACTGTCCGCTATGGCATGGTCCATCGGCTTCCGTCGCCGATGAACGTCTGGGGGGCAAATCCATAGGTTTGGCCTACGCGGCTGGACAGATGGTGTAGTTGTAGTGCCGAGGACAAGCCGTTCGTCCTATAACCGACTCGACTCGCGTCCGCCATTTCGGGCAACGCGGGTCAAGGTGCAGAATTTAGAGGAAAGAACCGAGAACGATCGGTTCTCCCGAGGAGGCCGCTCATGACCGCTCGCACCCCTGATGCCGAGCCGCTGCTGACCCCGGCTGAGGTCGCCACGATGTTCCGCGTGGACCCGAAGACGGTCACGCGGTGGGCGAAGGCCGGAAAGCTCACGTCCATCCGTACGCTCGGCGGTCACCGCCGTTACCGCGAGGCCGAGGTCCGCGCACTGCTCGCGGGTATCCCGCAGCAGCGCAGCGAGGCCTGAACCCTTGCATAACCGGGCATAACGGCTGGTCCCCCAACTGGTCGAGACGCCCGACCCCTTGCTCCAAGCGACGCGGGTTCTGCCCCAACAGGGCCCACTCTCCACCTCGTCGTCGATCGCGCCGGACTCCGCCGAGTCCGGCGCGATCTTATTTGTGCGCGGAGTGCGTGAAGTGTGCGGTGGTCAGCGGGTCTGTGAGTGGGCTTGTCGGAGTCTGGGGAGGGGTGTCGGATCTCCTGTGAGACCGGCCGTCGTGACTGCCCGTGGCGCCCTGCGGGTACTCCCTGACGAGTCGCTGCCGAGGGTGCAATTGCACATATTAAATTGACCAGTTGTAGGAGACCGGTAAGTTCCACGGTTTCAAAAACTCATGCGGTGACTCCCGTCACATGCCAGAGTCCTTGTTGTGACTGCTCTGTGTGCGCTAGGGGAGGCGCCGGAGATCACGCGGGGGAGGGGGTCTCGTCCTCCACGGCATCGTCCTGGGCCGTGGTCGCGCGGGGTGCGGTGCGGGGTGCGGAATCCATCGCCAGCCGCAGCAGGTGATGGCAGATCGGGCAGTGCCGGGTCAGGTGCCGGTACGACGACGCGGCCGCCAGGTGCGCGCGGAGCAGGGCCCGCGTCTCATGCCTGACCGAAGCCGCCATACGCCACCTCCGGCTGCGCCGCTTGAACGAGGGCCTGGTTTCTGGGTACCGGGGGTTGGAGGTGCCGTCAAGATGGCGTGGGCGCGCTCAAGCCGCCGCCGGCGCTGCAGTGACCCCCTGGGGGCTGCCGCCCCCAGCCCCCCGCTTCGGCCCCGAAAGGGCCTCGTCCTCAAACGCCGGACGGGCTGAGAGATGTGAGCCGGCACATGAAGAAGGCCCGCTTCCCTTGCCGGGATGCGGGCCTTGCTGCTCTATGCGGTCCTGACGGGATTTGCTGTGTCTGATTGCGGCTCCGCCGCGGGCGCGGCCTCCACCTTGGCAGGGTGGCGAGCAGGGGTAAGGGAGAGCCGAAGAAGGCCCGCACCCTTGTCGGATGCGGGCCTTACTCCTTGATGCGGTCCTGACGGGATTTGAACCCGCGGCCTCCACCTTGACAGGGTGGCGAGCACTCCAAACTGCTCCACAGGACCAGGTTTCGCGGCGCTTACTGGTGCGTTGCGCTGCGAGAAGGACTGTACAGGAGCGGGCGGGTCCTGGTCGAACTCACCGTGGGTGAGGGGGCCGTCACGGCGCCAGCGTGTCGATCGTCTTCACGATCCGCTTGTCCGAGATCGGGTACGCCGTGCCGAGCGCGTGCGCGAAGTAGCTGACCCGCAGCTCCTCGATCATCCAGCGGACGTCCAGGACCTGCTGGAGGACGGGACGCCCCTGAGGGAGCTGCTCCAGCAGCCAGGCGTACTCGTCCTGCATCTCGTGGACCTTCTCCATACGGGTCGTGTCCCGCTGGACGTTCGTCGCCATCTGCTGCAGGCGCCGGTCCGCGGCCACCAAGTAGCGCATCAGGTCCGGGAGTCGGCGCAGCCCCGTCGCCGTCACGAACCCCGGCTTCACCAGCGCGTCCAACTGCGCCCGTACGTCAGCCAGGTTCGCCAGCAGTGCCGGACTCCGTACGCCCTTCAGACGCCGCTCACAGGCCTGCCAGGCGGCCAGCACCTGCTGCACCTGCCCGACCGTCCGCACCGTCGTGTCGACGATCTCCGCCCGCACCTTCTCGTACAGCTTCCGGTACGACTCCTCGTCCCACGCCGGCCCCCCGAAGTCCCCGATCAGCTTGTCCGCCGCGGCGACCGCGCAGTCGTCGAACAGGGCCTGGATGGAGCCGTGCGGGTTGGCCGAGAGCGCCAGCTTCTGCGGGTTCGTCAGGTGCTCGCTCGCGAACTTCGCCGGATTCACCGGGATGTTGCGCACGATCAGCCGCCGCGTGCCCTTCCACATCGCCTCGGCCTGCTCGGCCTCCGTGTCGAAGAGCCGGACGGAGACGGTGTCCCCGTCGTCGACCAGCGCCGGGTACGCCTTCACCGGCTGACCGGCCCGCCGCGTCTCGAAGACCCGGGTGAGCGAACCGATCGTCCAGTCCGTCAGCCCCTTGCGCTCCAGGGACTGCCCGCCCTCCCGGGACGCGGTCGCCGCGGCCGCCTGCGAGAGCGCCTGGCGCGCCTTCGGCTTCAACTGGAGCCGCAGCGCCTCCAGATCCTTGTCCTCGGCCAGCTTGCGCCGCCGTTCGTCCACGATCCGGAAGGTGATCCGCAGATGCTCGGGCACCCGGGACCAGTCGAAGTCCTCGGCGTCGAAGGGGACTCCGACCATGCGCTTCAGCTCGCGGGCCATCGTGACCGTCAAGGGCTCCTGAAGGGGGACGGCCGCGGACAGGAACCGCTTCGCGAAGTTCGGTGCCGGCACGTAGTTGCGGCGGATCGGCTTCGGGAGCGACCGGATCAGCTCCGTCACCAACTCCTCGCGCAGACCCGGGATCTGCCAGTCGAAGCCCTCGTCCGTCACCTGGTTCAGCACCTGGAGCGGGACGTGGACCGTCACACCGTCCGCGTCCGCGCCCGGTTCGAACTGGTACGTGACGCGGAACTTGAGCTGCCCCTGCCGCCAACTGTCCGGGTAGTCGGCCTTGGTGACCGCCTCCGCCGACTCCCGGATGAGCATCGCGCGCTCGAAGTCGAGGAAGTCCTCCTGCTCGTGCCGCTTCCGCTTCCACCAGGAGTCGAAGTGGGCGCCGGAGACGACGTGTTCGGGCACCCGCTGGTCGTAGAAGTCGAAGAGCGTCTCGTCGTCGACGACGATGTCCCGGCGCCGGGCCCGGTGTTCGAGCTCCTCGACCTCGCTGAGCAGCTTGCGGTTGTCGGCGAAGAACTTGTGGTGGGTGCGCCAGTCGCCCTCGACGAGCGCGTTGCGAATGAAAAGCTCCCGGGAGACCTCCGGATCGATCCGGCCGTAGTTCACCTTGCGGTCGGCGACGATCGGCACGCCGTACAGCGTGACCTTCTCGTACGCCATCACGGCCGCCTGGTCCTTCTCCCAGTGCGGTTCGGAGTACGTCCGCTTCAGCAGGTGCTCGGCGAGCGGCTCGACCCACTCCGGCTCGATCTTGGCGTTGACGCGGGCCCAGAGCCGTGAAGTCTCCACCAGTTCGGCCGACATGACGAACCGCGGCTGCTTCTTGAACAGCGACGAGCCCGGGAAGATCGCGAACTTGGCGCTGCGGGCGCCCAGATACTCGTTCTTGTTGCCGTCCTTCACGTCCTTCATGCCGATGTGCGAGAGCAGACCGGCGAGGAGGGAGACGTGGACGGACTGGTCAGGAGCATCGTCCTCATTCAGATGGATGCCCATCTGCTTGGCGACGGTCCTCAACTGCGTATAGATGTCCTGCCATTCGCGGATGCGCAGGAAGTTGAGGTACTCCTGCTTGCACATCCGGCGGAAGGACGACGAACCCCGCTCCTTCTGCTGCTCGCGGACGTACCGCCACAGGTTGAGGTAGGCGAGGAAGTCGCTGGTCTCGTCCTTGAAGCGGGCGTGCTGCTGGTCGGCCTGGGTCTGCTTGTCGGCCGGGCGTTCGCGCGGGTCCTGGATGGAGAGCGCGGCGGCTATGACCATGACCTCGCGGACACAGCCGTTCTTGTCGGCCTCCAGGACCATGCGCGCGAGGCGCGGGTCGACGGGCAGCTGGGCGAGCTTGCGGCCGGTCTGGGTCAGCCGCTTGCGTACGTCCTTCTCGGCGGGGTCCAACGCGCCCAGTTCCTGGAGGAGTTGGACGCCGTCGCGGATGTTGCGGTGGTCCGGCGGGTCGATGAAGGGGAACTTCTCGATGTCACCGAGGCCGGCCGCGGTCATCTGGAGGATGACGGAGGCGAGGTTCGTCCGCAGGATCTCCGCGTCCGTGAACTCCGGGCGGGCGTTGAAGTCGTCCTCGGAGTAGAGGCGGATGCAGATGCCGTCGGACGTACGGCCGCAGCGGCCCTTGCGCTGGTTGGCGCTGGCCTGCGAGACCGCCTCGATCGGCAGCCGCTGCACCTTGGTGCGGTGGCTGTAGCGGGAGATGCGGGCGAAGCCGGGGTCGATCACGTACTTGATGCCCGGCACGGTGAGGGAGGTCTCGGCGACGTTGGTCGCCAGAACGATCCTGCGCCCGGTGTGGGGCTGGAAGACGCGGTGCTGCTCGGCGTGCGAGAGGCGGGCGTAGAGGGGGAGGATCTCGGTGAAGCGATACGCCTTCTTCGTGAGCGCGTCCGCCGTGTCGCGGATCTCCCGCTCCCCGGAAAGGAAGACGAGGATGTCCCCCTTGCCCTCGCCCTGGAGCTCCTCGACGGCATCGCAGATCGCGGTGATCTGGTCGCGGTCGGAGTCGTCCGAGTCCTCCTCCAGCAGCGGGCGGTAGCGCACCTCCACCGGGTACGTCCGGCCGCTGACCTCGACGATCGGGGCGTCCCCGAAGTGCCGGGAGAACCGCTCGGGGTCGATGGTCGCGGAGGTGATGACGACCTTGAGGTCGGGACGGCGCGGCAGCAGCTGCGCGAGGTACCCGAGCAGGAAGTCGATGTTGAGGGACCGCTCGTGGGCCTCGTCGATGATGATCGTGTCGTAGGCGCGCAGCTCGCGGTCGGTCTGGATCTCGGCGAGCAGGATGCCGTCCGTCATCAGCTTCACGAAGGTCGCGTCCTGGTTCACCTGGTCGGTGAACCGCACCTTCCAGCCGACGGCCTCACCGAGCGGGGTGTCCAGCTCCTCGGCGACCCGCTCCGCGACCGTACGCGCGGCGATCCGGCGGGGCTGGGTGTGCCCGATCATGCCCTTGACGCCCCGGCCCAGCTCCAGACAGATCTTGGGGATCTGCGTGGTCTTGCCGGAGCCGGTCTCGCCGGCCACGATCACGACCTGGTGATCACGGATGGCGTCCGCGATCTCGTCCTTCTTCTGGCTGACCGGGAGCTGCTCGGGATAGGTGACGGCGGGCACGCGCGCACGCCGTACGCCGATCCGCTCCTCGCCCTTCCCGATCTCCGCCGCGATCTCGGCGAGCACGGCGGTCCGCGCCTCGGGTTTGCGGATCTTGCGCGCGCCTTCGAGCCTGCGCCCGAGCCGCTGCGCGTCACGCAGGGACAACTCGGTCAGGCGGGCGGCGAGCTCTCCGAAGGCCGGGGCGCCGGGGGCGGGGGCAGGGTGCGTAGACATACGCGATCCAGGATCTCATCCCCGGGAAATTGCTGGCGAACGATTTGTCTCCGGCGGCTGAGCGGCCGTTACGGGGTGCGCTGGGCCGGAGGTGAGGCCGGCGTCTCCGTGGGTTCCGGGGCGCGCGTGTCACGCAGAGCCATGGCCCTGGCGGTGTTGGAGACCGCCTTGATGCCCAGGTAGGCGGTGGTCATGCTGCTGACCGCGGTGAAGGCGGCGGTGAGGACACTGACGATCACCGCCTTGTCGCCGTCGAGCCGCCAGACCCCGAAGATCGCCACACCGGTGATCGCGAGATTGCTGAGGACCACCGCGAACAGGCCGTATCGCGCCCGCGCCAGTTCCAGACCGTCGTCCTGACCCATCGCACCCCCTGAGACCCCTGAGATACAACAAGACCCCGATCCGGAGACTCGTACCAACTGAGCTACCCAGCCGAGAGGTTCCAGAAGGAACCTCAGTGGTCCTGACGGGACTTGCTGCACCCGATTGAGGCTGCGCCGCGGGCGCGGCCTCCACCTTGACAGGGTAGCGAGCACTCCGAACTGCCCCACAGGACCAGGCTGCACTCTGTGAGTATGCTGATCCGTATGACAACACGTAAGCGCGTGACTGTGAGTCTGCCCATAGACGTCTTCGAGGCGGCGAACCACGAAGCTGAGGGGAACCTCTCGGCCTACGCGGCGAAGGCCCTTATGGCACAGGCTGTGCGGGACTCCGCCGCCCGGTTGTCCAAGTGGCAGGAGTCCCGCCTCGACACGTTCGAGGAGTTCGACCGGCTGCAGCTCGATGCTCTGGACGAACTGAACGGCGGGACCGCGACGTGAGCGACAGTCTTCCGCCGCTGCGGCGGGGCCAGGCGTGGGAGCTCCCGGGTCGGCGCACCGGGCATACGCTCCTCGTGGTCGAGGCGGATCCTGCCCTTTCGGTGTTCCCGCGCACCGCCGTGACAGTTCTGATCGATACCACCGGTACCGCTCCCGACACACTGTTGTCGGCCCGGATCACCGCCCCCGTGGCTGGTGATGTGATCGGGACCCAGATCATGACCCTCACCGTCTCGGCGATCACGGCGGGCAAGTACCTCGGGATCGTCCCCGATGAGGAGATGAGCGCAGTCTCCCGGACGCTCCGCATCGCCCTGGATCTCACCGATTAGGGCCTGTCCGGACCGGAGACGCGAGAACGCCCCGGGTGACGTGCTGCCCGGGGCGTTCTCTTGGCGGTGGCTGGGGCCGGGGTCGAACCGGCGACCTACCGCTTTTCAGGCGGTCGCTCGTACCAACTGAGCTACCCAGCCGAGGAACTTCTCGCAAAGTTCCAGCGGTCCTGACGGGATTTGAACCCGCGGCCTCCACCTTGACAGGGTGGCGAGCACTCCAAACTGCTCCACAGGACCAAGCGTTGTGTGCGAACAGTGTCGCACACGGTGTTGCGTGCCCCCAACGGGATTCGAACCCGTGCTACCGCCTTGAAAGGGCGGCGTCCTAGGCCGCTAGACGATGAGGGCTATCGGCCCGCCTGCGCGCTTCGCAGCGCGTCGGGGACGTGAGAAGCATATGGGATGCCGGGAGGTATCGCCAAAACGGTTTACGGGGAGCCGGTGGGGGACGGCGAGGGTGCGGGTGTCGCCCCCGGCTGGTTGTCCTCGGGCAGGTGGCGGCTGACCTCCGCCGTCGTCAGGCCGAGGCCGCCGAGCTTGATCTCGTCCCAGGCCTGGAGCCGCCGGGTGTCGCGGTCCAGATAGAGGATGGACGCCTCGATCGGGTCGGGGTACTTGCCCTCCACGGCACGCAGTCCGCTGCCGCCGGTGGAGCCCTCCACCCTCAGCCGCGTCCCCTTCTTCATGACCTCCATCTCCTGGTGGTGGAGGTGGCCGGACAGGATCATCGGCACCGTGCCGTCGACCTCGCGGGCCGCCGAGGGTTCGTGGGCGATCGCGATGTCCACCGGGGTGCCGGCCGTCGTCTGGGCGCGCAGGGCCGCGGCCAGCCGGGCGCCGGCCGCCTCCTGGGACTCGTCCGCCCCCGGGTTCGTCGAGCGGTCGGGGGTGAACTGGGGGTCGCCCATGCCGGCGAAGCGCAGCCCGGCGATGGTCTCGGCGTCGCCGTTGTCGAGGACGTGGACGCCCTTGAGGCCCTCCATGTAGCGCTGGGTGGTGAGGGAGTCGTGGTTGCCGCGCACCCAGACGTACGGCGCCCCGAGGTCCGGGATCGGGTCGAGGAAGCCGTTCTCCGCCGCCGTACCGTGATCCATCGTGTCGCCGGAGTCGACGATCACGTTGACCTTGTACTGGTCCACCAGCGAGGCGATGATCTTCCAGCTCGCCGGGTTGAGGTGGATGTCGGAGACGTGCAGGACCCGGATCGTGGTGGGGTCGGGCTGGTAGGCCGGGAGCGTGGACGTGACGTCGTAGAGCTTGGTCACATTGGTGACCAGGCGGGCCAGCTCCTTCTGGTAGACGTCGAACTCGGTGACGATGCTGCGCGCGTTGCCGACCAGGGACGGGGCCGAGGAGAGCAGGCCGGAGAACTTCGGCTCCAGGACCGATTCGGGGTTCCAGGTGGCGTACGCCGTGCCGCCCGAGGCGGCCAGGAGCGTGAGGGCGAGGCCGCCGGCGGCGAGGGCGCGGCGGGGGCGGCGGTAGACCGCGAGGCCGAGGGCGGTGGCTCCGGCGACGACGGCGACGCACGAGCGCAGGGCGAGATCGAGGGTGCCGTGCTCGACGTCGGTGGCGACCTCGTCCTGGAGGCCGGAGAGCCGCTCGGGGTGGTCGACGAGGGCCTGGGCGCGCTCCGGGTCGAGCTGGTCGACGTTGACGTCGAGGCGGACCGGGGCGTGGTGGCTGTCGAGGCTCAGCGCGCCGAGCGGCGAGACGTTGATCTTCGTGCCGCCGCTCAGGGAGGGGCGCAGGGTCATCGTCGTGTTCATCGGGCCGACGGGGACCCGGACGTTGCCGACGACGAGCAGCCCGAGCCAGGCGCCGAGCAGCACGACGGCGACCAGGCCGAGGGCGCGGCCCCAGGGGTGCGGGGTGTGCACGAGTTCGACCGAGGGGTGCGAGCGGCGGCGGCCGTAGTGGCGGGCGAGGGCGTTCGGGGGCTTGCGTGCGGCGGTCAGGAGCTTTCGGGCTGCGGCGGGGACGCGGACCATTGGTCGCGTATGCCCAAGTCCGCGCCCGGATATGCGGGCGCGCCCCTGACTCTCGTACGGGCGTTCTGTGCCGGAGAATGGGTCTGTGCTGGAGATGACGCGCGAGGAGTTCGAGGAACTGGTCGCCGAGGCGCTGGACCGGATTCCGCCGGAGTTGACGCGGCTGATGGACAACGTCGCGGTGTTCGTCGAGGACGAACCGCCGGCGGACGACCCCGAGCTGCTCGGGCTCTACGAGGGGACTCCGCTGACGGACCGGGGTGAGTGGTACGCGGGGGTGCTGCCGGACCGGATCACGATCTACCGGGGGCCGACGCTCAGGATGTGCGATTCCCGGGACGACGTGGTGGCGGAGACCGAGGTGACGGTGGTGCACGAGATCGCCCACCACTTCGGGATCGACGACGCGCGGCTGCACGCACTCGGGTACGGCTGAGCGGTTCGCGTGTCCTCTTGTGGGGGGCGGGAGTTGAGCAGGTTGACTCTTTGACGACCGCCCTCGGAGGTGGCTGCTCGTGCGCCCCATGTACGTACCCGTCCGTCTGGCCGCCACGGTCATGGTCGTCGCCGCGGCCGCGGGCTGCATGAGTGTGGGTGGGGACGACGGCGGCGGCCACGCCAAGCCGTCGCACTCCGCGGGGGAGAAGGGCGGGGCGGCGCCGGACGGGGGTGTCGTGGGGTCCGGTGGGGGTTCCGGGTTCGGGGCGGCGGGGCGGGACGGCAAGCGGGGGAAGGGGGAGGCGTCGGGTTCGGCGTCGCCTTCGGCTTCCGCGTCCGCCTCCGCGCGGGCGACCGCGTCGGCTCGGCCGGGTCAAACGGTGAGGCCGGTGCCTTCGGTGACCAAGGGAGAGCCGACGCCCACACCGGTTGATCCGGAGCCGCCGGTGGTGAGTGAGCCGCCGGCGTCGCCCACGCCTCCGCCGCCGTCTGCTGAGCCTTCGCCCACTTCTCAGCCGGATCCCGGGGTGCCGGGCGCCTGAGGAGGGTGCCGCAGGTGACGTCCGTTACAGCGGCATCGGTCAGTTTGCCTACCGGGGGTGGGGGTGCGTATGGTGGTAGATCGTTTGATCCCATTGCCCGGCGCCACTGCAGAGCGCGCCGTGTGGCGCGTTCTCTCCCTTGCCGTGGCTGACCGCATAGAGGCGGTCGTATTGCGAAATCACGGAGTTGACGGGCGCGTGCCGACGAGACTCCGGAAGGTTTCGCATACGCATGTCCATTTCCAGTTCTGATCACGCCGTCATGCCCGAGAACGGCTCCGTGGACGAGGCGGTCGAGGAGACCGCCACGGTCACCTTCGCCGACCTCGGTCTCCCCGAAGGCGTTGTGCGCAAGCTCGCGCAGAACGGCGTGACCACCCCCTTCCCGATCCAGGCCGCGACCATCCCGGACGCCCTGGCCGGCAAGGACATCCTCGGCCGTGGCCGCACCGGCTCCGGCAAGACCCTCTCCTTCGGCCTGCCGACCCTGGCGCGTCTCGCCGGCGGCCGCACCGAGAAGCACAAGCCCCGCGCGGTCATCCTCACCCCGACCCGTGAGCTCGCGATGCAGGTCGCGGACGCCCTCCAGCCCTACGGCGACGTCGTCGGCCTGAAGATGAAGGTCGTCTGCGGCGGTACGTCGATGGGCAACCAGATCTACGCCCTGGAGCGCGGCGTCGACATCCTCGTCGCCACCCCGGGCCGGCTGCGCGACATCATCAACCGCGGCGCCTGCTCCCTGGAGAACGTCGAGGTCGCCGTCCTCGACGAGGCCGACCAGATGTCCGACCTGGGCTTCCTGCCCGAGGTCACCGAGCTGCTCGACCAGGTCCCGGCCGGCGGTCAGCGCATGCTCTTCTCCGCGACCATGGAGAACGAGATCTCCACGCTGGTCAAGCGCTACCTGGTCGACCCGATCTCGCACGAGGTCGACGCCGCCCAGGGTGCCGTGACGACCATGTCGCACCACATCCTGATCGTGAAGCCCAAGGACAAGGCGCCGGTCACCGCGGCCATCGCCTCCCGCAAGGGCCGCACCATCATCTTCGTCCGCACCCAGCTGGGCGCCGACCGCATCGCCGAGCAGCTGCGCGAGTCCGGTGTGAAGGCCGACGCGCTGCACGGCGGCATGACCCAGGGCGCCCGCACCCGGACGCTGGCCGACTTCAAGGACGGTTACGTCAACGCGCTCGTCGCCACCGACGTCGCCGCCCGCGGTATCCACGTCGACGGCATCGACCTGGTCCTGAACGTGGACCCGGCCGGCGACCACAAGGACTACCTGCACCGCTCCGGCCGTACCGCCCGCGCGGGCCGCTCCGGCACCGTCGTGTCGCTGTCGCTCCCGCACCAGCGCCGCCAGATCTTCCGGCTGATGGAGGACGCGGGCGTCGACGCCTCGCGGCACATCATCAACTCCGGTACGGCCTTCGAGCCCGAGGTCGCCGACATCACCGGCGCCCGTTCGATGACCGAGGTCCAGTCCGAGTCCGCGGCCAACGCGGCTCAGCAGGCCGAGCGTGAGGTCGCCCAGCTCGCCAAGGAGCTGGAGCGGGCGCAGCGGCGCGCGACCGAGCTGCGCGAGGAGGCCGACCGCCTGGTGGCGCGGGTCGCCCGTGAGCGCGGGGAGGACCCCGAGGCGGCTGTCGCCGCGGCCGCCGAGGCAGTCGTGGCCCAGGAGACCGCGGCCGAGGCCGTGGTCGCCGAGCAGCCCGCGTACGAGCAGCCGCGTCAGCGCCGTGACGAGCGGGGCAACTACGAGCGTCGCGACGACCGTGGTGGCCGTTCGTTCGAGCGTCGTGACGACCGCGAGGGCTTCCGTCGGGACGACCGTGGTGGCCGTTCCTTCGAGCGTCGGGACGACCGCGGTGGTCGCTCCTTCGACCGTCGTGACGACCGTGGCGGCCGTTCGTTCGAGCGCCGTGACGACCGTCGGGACGGCGACCGTGGCGGCTTCCGCCGCGACGACCGTCCGGCCGGCCGTTCCTTCGACCGTCGTGACGACCGCGGTGGCCGTTCGTTCGAGCGTCGTGACGACCGCGAGGGCTTCCGCCGGGACGACCGCCGCGACAACGACCGTGGCGGCTTCCGCCGGGACGACCGTCCGGCCGGGTCCGGCCGCTCCTTCGAGCGCCGTGACGACCGTGGCGGTCACCGCGGCAGCGACCGTCCGTTCAACCGGGACCGTCAGGGCGACCGCCCGGGCTTCCGCTCCGGCGGCCACGACCGCCCGAGCCACGACCGCCCCTACGGCCGCCGCGACGACCACCGCGGCACCGGCACCGGCTCCTTCGGCCGCCGCGACGACAAGCCGCGCTGGAAGCGCAACGGCTGAGTCCGTCCCTGAGCACTGAACGCCGTGGCCCTCACCGAATCCGGTGGGGGCCACGGCGCTTTGTCGTGCACACGGTCCGACGATTCGGAAAACACTCTCCGTCGGATGGTAAAGAGGCGGTAAGATCAGCAGACTTGTGGGACGGATGTGACGGCCGGGGGGCCAGGGCATCGCCGGGCGGTGCGCGGTCCGTCCCCTCTTACGGGGAGGGTCTTCGTTGGCTCGTCATGCCTTCGTACGTCTGCGGATCGCCGCCGCTTCGGCCGTACTGGCGGCCGGGCTGAGCCCGCTGCTACCGTCCACCGCCGCCGTGGCGGAGACGGCACAGGAGACGGTGGTGCCGGCGACGCTGCGGAGTTCCAACCTGACGGGTTCGCTCGTTGGGTACAACAGCGCGGACTACGGCACCGAGGGGGCCGGAGCCCAGGGCTTCTTCCACCGGATCGAGGGTCGTTCGGGGATCGTCTGGACGCGGTACGCGGACGGTGAGACCGTCGCCGCGCCTGCCTCCGCGGGGGCTTACCTTGTGTTCGGCACAGGTAGTGATGTCCTCGACTACCGCTACAACGACGGCCGGAGCGTGTTGTTCGACGCCGTCAGCGGCACGACCCGCACCGTCCGGATGACCGAGGGACGGACACTGTTCCGGTTCTACGGCAGCACGGCCGTCACCTATCGGGGTGTGCCCAACGAGGACGGTACGACCAGCGCTCGGGACTTCCGCCTGTCGACCGTGGGCGACGACGGAGCCATGGTCGACACGGAGATCGGTGGTGTGCCCGAGGGAATGACGCTGGGCACTTCGCGAGGTGCGGACGCGACCGGAGTCTTCTTCCTCGCCAGGCTGGACGGCACCTTGCGGATGGTGGAGGTCGACCGGGAGACCGCCCGGGTCCGCGGCTGGACCCAGCCCTTGCCCTCGGGTTACACCAGCGTCCGCTTCTCGCGGGATCACGTCGCGCTGTACGGCAAGGTGAGTGACGCCAAGGTCCTCGTGGTGCCGCGCTCCGACCTGTCGGCCACCCCGGCCGAGGTGACCCTCGGCGACGGCACAGGAGTGGGACCGGCCTCCAACGTGGCCCTCGTCGGTGACTGGCTGGTCCACCGGCCCAGCGATGGCACGGCTGTCAAGGCGGTGCCGATCAAGGGCGGTGCGTCTGTCACCCTGCTCACTTCCTCCAACCTGGGCGTCTCCGCCGCGCCCGACGACACGGCCCTGTATCTCGGGCGCACCGCCGCCGACGACTGGGGGTTCCAGCGCCTCGTCCCCGGCGCGGACGGCGGGCCGCCGGTCGTCACCCAGGCCAAGGCGCTGCCGAAGCCGCCGTACCGGATCCAGGGGCTGGCCCTGCATCAGGGGCGGCTGCTGGTGGCGGACGAGAGCAGGAGCGGATACCGGGACACCTACCTCCGGACGGTCGCCGCCACCGGAACGCCCACCTACGGGGCGCGTTCCAACTACGACGGCACCGAGATGATGCTCTACTCCTGCCCGGAGGCGGAGGGCGGCTGCGCGGTGTTCGGTACGGCCGACAACCGGGCGGTCTGGCTGACACCGGACGGCTCCCACGACCGGATCAGGGCCAGCGGGCCCGGGGCGTTCGACTTCACGGAGAACTACGTCCCGTCCGGTGGGCGGATCACCGACGTCTCCGGCCAGTACGTGATCCACACGACCGCGACCCAGCAGCTCGTCCTCAGGCTCGGCGACAGCTCCGGCCCCAAGGTCACCCGCGCCCCCGGCGCCGCCGCCCTCGACGGCGACATCCTCTGGACGGCCGGGGGGAATGCCGGTGAGGTCACGGCGTACAACCTGACGACGAAGAAGACCGTCGAGACGCTGACGACGGAGGCCGGCTGCTCCCCCACCGAACTCCAGGCGCTCGGTCGCTACCTGTACTGGACCTGCGGGGACAAGGCCGGGGTCTACGACCGTACGGCGAAGAAGTCCGTGTCCGTCCCGGCGGACGAGGCGAAGCTCGGGGATGGCTACGTCGTCACGCACGACAAGGCGGCCGGGCGTCTGACGCTGACCACGGTTGCCGACGGGACCGCGTCCAGCCGGGTCATCGGCGACCTGCCCGACACCGGGACCTCGCAGCGGGACGTGCGCTGGACCGTCGACGAGGCGGGGGCCAACGCGGCCTACGTGGACGACAAGGAGCAGGTGCATCTCGTACCGTCCGGGGTGATGCAGCAGCCGCTGCGCCTCCTGGGACCGGCCGTGAACTCGACGTGGCTCAACGCGCGCTACACGGACCCCACGTATTACGCCCTCACCTCCCTGCCGCTGTCGAAGCCCGCGAACTGGCGGATGACCGTGCGCAGCAGGACGACCGGGAAGGTCGTCGACACGGTGGACGGCAGCGAGTCCCGCGGTGACCTCAGGGCCGGGTGGGACGCGGTGACCGCGAGCGGGCTCGCGCCCAACGGCACGTACGACTGGACCCTGTCGGCCACGCCCGTGGACGGCGTCGGCGCGCCGGTGGCGGCGAGTGGCAGCTTCCGGCTGGTGGACGCGGCCCCGGTGCACAGGGACCACGTGGGCCCGGACGGCAATCCTGACGGCGTCGGCGACCTGCTCGTCCTCAACTCCTCGGGTCGGCTGAATTTCCGGACGGGCACCGGTAAGGGCACGTTCTCCGGGCAGTCCAGCGGAAGTGCCTGGCCCACCGGCATCAAGGCGGTGCCGTTCGGGGACCTGAGCGGCGACCGGTGCAACGACGTGTTGGTGCGGTACAGCAGCGGGGCTCTGCGGCTCTACAAGCTGGATTGCGGTGCGTATCTGGAACCGTCGACCCCCTACACCGTTCTGGGTATCAGCGGGTGGAACCAGTACGACGTGCTGACCGCGCCCGGTGACGTGACCAAGGACGGGCGTCCGGATCTGATCGCGCGCAACAGCTCGACCGGTGCGGTGTACCTGTACAAGGGGACGTCGGCGGGGAAGCTGTCGGCGCGGGTGAAGCTGTACGACAACTGGAAGACGTACAAGAAGGTCGTGGGCGTCGGGGATCTGAACGGTGACGGTGTCGGGGATCTGGTCGCGCAGGACAAGGCGAACAACCTGTACCGGTACTTCGGCAAGGGCAACGGGACGTTCGGGGCGCGGGTGAAGGTGTTCGGTGCGTGGGGTGGGTCGTACAACGTGATCGTCGGTGTCGGGGACATCACCGGGGACGGCCGGGCGGACCTCGTGTCGCGGGACAGTGCGGGTGTTCTCTGGCGCAACGGCGGTGACGGCAAGGGCTCGTTCGGCGGCCGGGTGAAGATCGCCACCGGGTGGCAGAGCTACAAGGGCCTTTTCTAGAGGGGCACTTCTCGGCCAAGTTGTGACGTGTGTCACGCCCCCAGGATGGGAATCGCTGGGGGCATGACAGATGACGCCATAGCGAGTGGGCAGTCGGGGGTCTCCAAGGAGCTCTCCGACGAGGAACGGCTTGCCCAGCTCGGCTACACGCAGGTCCTGGCCCGCCGCATGTCGGCGTTCTCCAACTACGCGGTCTCCTTCACCATCATCTCGGTGCTGTCGGGCTGCCTCACGCTGTACCTGTTCGGCATGAACACGGGCGGCCCGGCGGTGATCACCTGGGGCTGGGTCGCCGTAGGCCTGATGACGCTGTTCGTCGGCCTGTCGATGGCCGAGATCTGTTCGGCGTACCCGACCTCGGCGGGCCTGTACTTCTGGGCGCACCGGCTGGCTCCGCCCAGATCGGCCGCGGCGTGGGCCTGGTTCACGGGCTGGTTCAACGTGCTGGGCCAGGTCGCGGTGACGGCGGGCATCGACTTCGGCGCCGCGTCCTTCCTCGGGGCGTACCTGAACCTTCAGTTCGACTTCAAGGTGACGCCGGGCCGGACGATCCTGCTGTTCGCGGCGATTCTCGTCCTGCACGGTCTGCTGAACACCTTCGGCGTCCGCATCGTCGCCCTGCTCAACAGCGTGAGCGTGTGGTGGCACGTGGTGGGTGTGGCGGTGATCGTCGGCGCGCTGGCCTTCGTGCCGGACCACCACCAGTCGGCGTCCTTCGTGTTCACGGAATTCGTGAACAACACCGGCTGGGGCAGCGGGCTGTACGTCGTCCTGCTGGGCCTGCTGATGGCGCAGTACACCTTCACCGGCTACGACGCGTCCGCGCACATGACCGAGGAGACGCACGACGCGTCCACGGCGGGGCCGAAAGGCATCGTCCAGTCGATCTGGACGTCGTGGATCGCCGGCTTCGTCCTGCTCCTCGGCTTCACCTTCGCGATCCAGTCCTACGACGGGGCGCTCTCGTCGCCCACGGGGGCGCCGCCGGCGCAGATCCTGTTGGACGCGCTCGGCGCCACCGCCGGCAAGCTCCTGCTCCTCGTCGTGATCGGGGCGCAGCTGTTCTGCGGGATGGCGTCGGTGACGGCCAACAGCCGCATGATCTACGCCTTCTCCCGCGACGGCGCGCTGCCGTTCTCGCGGGTGTGGCACACGGTGAGCCCGCGCACCCGCACCCCCGTGGCGGCGGTGTGGCTGGCCGCGGGCGGGGCGCTGCTGCTGGGCCTGCCGTACCTGATCAACTACACGGCCTACGCGGCGGTGACGTCCGTCGCCGTGATCGGCCTCTACATCGCGTACGTCATCCCGACGCTGCTGCGGGTGCGCAAGGGGGAGGCGTTCCAGCGGGGGCCGTGGCATCTGGGCCGGTGGTCGGGTGTGGTGGGGGTGGTGTCGGTGGTGTGGGTCGCCATCATCACCGTCCTCTTCATGCTCCCGCAGGTCTCCCCGGTCACCTGGGAGACCTTCAACTACGCGCCGATCGCCGTCCTGGCGGTGCTGGGCTTCGCGGCGACCTGGTGGTTCGCCTCGGCCCGCCACTGGTTCCTCAACCCCGATCACGACCGTACTCGCGCCCGCGAGGCGTCCCGAGCGAACGCCCCCGAACCGGTCGATCCGTGACCTTTCCCCACCCTCCACCCGCCCGACGTGGCCGTCTCCCCGATACCCGATCGGAGACACGGCCACGTCCGGCTATGCTCGTGGGGGCAACATCGCCTGGGCCCTTAGCTCAATTGGCAGAGCAGTGGACTTTTAATCCATTGGTTGTGGGTTCGAGTCCCACAGGGCCTACAACGAAGCCCCAGTTCAGATCGCGTCTGGACTGGGGCTCGGTGCGTTTTCGGGGGTCTGGGGGGGGCGTTCGTCGGCTCCCTGCTGGCCCGAAGTGCCGGCACCCTGCAGGTCGCGCTATGGCGTGGCCCTGCCGAGAGTCTCCCAGTGGTCGCACAGGGCGTTGAGGGTGCGGGCGAGACGGCGGGCGTGGCTGGGGCCGCCGCCGAATCTCGGAGTTGGCTCGGTACGGAGGCGCTCGCGGGCCTCGCCGACGCAGGCCAGTGCGCAGTACCTGGGGATGCTCTGTTGAGGAAGTCTCTTGGCGATCTTCTCGACCTCGGGCAGGAGGAGTTCGAGGTGTCCGCGGAGTTGGAGGGTGAGTGTCTCCAGTTCGCCGGGTGTCGGCGGGAGCGCCACAGGTACGGCGTCCGGGTCGAGGAGTCGGTCCACGATCTCGCGCATTGTGGTGATGTCCACGGGCGTTTCGTCGAGGTCTGGTGTGGCCGCCTCAGGGGCGGGACGGTGCGGCACGTCGACTCCAGTCACTCGGCCATCCCCGGCGCCGATTGCGCGGCCGTCGGGATTCCTGACCTGACCAGGTTCTTGTGACGGACGGTGTCGGCTCGATCCCCCGCCGGTAATCTCACTGTGGGATGGCTTTCCATCTCGTTCGTGGATATCGGGGGCCGCACCGTGGGGACCGCGCTGGAGCCGATCGAACTGCCCGATTGGGCATGGGAGCGCGCCGAGGTCAGGCAGGCGCTGAGAGCGCGGGACATGGGTGCCGTTTTCCGTCACGTGCAGCGGTACGCCGGCGCGAGCCAGGCTCGGATCGCCGCCGCTGCCGGGATGACGCAGGCCCGCGTCAACGAGATCATCAACGGGCGGCGTGAAGTCTCCCGCCTGGAGGTGTACGAGCGGATCGCAGACGGGCTCCACATGCCCGACGACGCGAGGCATCTGCTCGGCCTTGCCGCCAGTCGCGAGAAGCGCTCCGGTGGAGCCGCTTTCGACCTGACCGCGTTCCCCGAAGTGGTCCGTGTCTACGCCGCGCAGAACTCCGCGGCCGAGGAGATCCAGCAGCAGGCCCGCGAGGCCGAGGAGTTGGATGTGCTCGCTGTGCGTGGCTTCGGTCTGATCGGTCTCAACGACAGCCTGCTGCGCGCCTGCCTGCCGCGAGACCAGGGCGGCAAGGGGCTGCGCATCCGGGTCGCCCTCCTCGACCCCGACAGCGGCGCCCTTGAGCGTCGGGCCGCCGAGATCGGCGAGTCCCCGGAGGCCCTCGCGTCCGGGGTCCTGCTCACCGAGGCGCGGTTGCGAGAGTTGGCCGACACCTGCGACATCGGTGTGTGGCGATACGCGATGCTGCCCACTTGGCGGCTGATCCGGACGGACTCCACGATGTTCGTCGGCGCCTTCGACTCAGGGTGGGAGGGGCACGAGTCGGCGACGTACAAGGTGATGGCGACCCCGCACGGCCCCTTGTACAGGGGGTTTCGCAGGATGTTCGAGGCGGTCGTCGACGGGGCTGTGCGCACCGTTTGAGAGAGAGGAAAGGGCCGTGATCGAGGCCGAGTTGAAGGCCCGGGTCCACTCGCCGGAAGCCGTGACGCGGCAGCTGGACGAACGGGCGGCGGCGCGGGTCGAGGTCTACCAGGACACCTACTACGACCGCGGCGACGGCTCGTTGGAGAAGGCGGACCAAGAGTTGCGTGTACGTACCGTGCACGGCACGGACGGGCGACGTACCGTGCTCACGTACAAGGACGCGGCGGTCGACGAGGCGTCCGGCTCCAAGCCCGAGCACGAGACGCTGGTCGACGACTCGGAAGCCGCGCACGCCATCCTGCAGGGCCTCGGCTACGTGCCGGTCATCGCCTTCCAGAAGCGGTGCAGGAACTACGAGTTCGAGGTCGGCGGGCGTCGCATGCTGGCGACGCTGGTGCAGGTGCCGGAGATCGAGGGCACGTTCCTGGAGGTCGAGACGCTGGTCGACGAGGACCAGGTGGAAGCGGCTTTGGACGATATCCGAGCGGTGCTCGCCGAACTGGGCATCGGGCCAGATGATTTGACTCGCGAGACGTACACGGGGGCGGTGGCAGCGCGGCGCCGCTGAACGTCAGCTGACAAATTGCGTTTCCAGATCGGCGTCGAGGGGCGCCGGGGAAACACGGGCCTGACCTGAGCCACCTCGCATCTCCTTGCGGACTATGCGGTACTGCTCCGCTCGACCGAGCGGTTTGGCAGGTCGGTTACGCCTTGGGGACCGTCCACTCCCTCGGCTCGTCCAAGCCGTCAGGCTTGTACAGCACGGACGCCGGGCGCTTGTTCCCAGGAACCGCGAACGCCAACTTTCCCCGAGCGCATTTACCTGCGGTCAGCGTGACCTCGACCGGGTATTCGGGCTTCGGGAAGTCGCCGTACGTACTGCCGGAGCGCTCGATGCGGCTGCCATCGCTGTAGTAGAGCGTCCAGTTGTAAGAGCTTTCGATGTACGAGCCTTTCACCGCGCACAGTTTGAGGTCCGTGTACGCCCACACGTATCCGGGAGCGCCGACCTCCTCGCTGGCCTTGCCGACCGAGGTGAAGCCCTGCTTGTAGGCGAGCACGGTCAGAGTGCCTTGGAAGGGTTTGGCCGGGTCGCTGTTCTTGAACTTCCAGGTGTCTCCGAAGGAGAGGGGGGTGGGTGAGGAGGATGAAACAGACGGCTCCTCTCCTTCGGGTGCAGCAGTGACGGTCTGCGTGGTTGTCGAGGCCGCGGTGACCGTGGCTGAAGGCATGGCCTTGCCAGAATTGGGGCCACCGATAACTCCGATCAGCACACCCACGGAGACGCCGGCGAGGGCTGCACCGGCGTGGGTCAGGATGCTCCGACGCGAGGGCCCGGGGCGTGACGACGGCGAGGCCGTACGACCGCCGTCAGTGCCCTTCAACGGCCCGTCCGGAGGGCCTGGTGGGGTCCGGCTGTTCATAACTTCAGCGTGCGTCGGCCAGTCGGTGTCCGCACCCCGAGCGATGTGCACCGGCCTCCGGCCCCCGGTACACACAGCAGAGAGCCCGGGGGCCCGGACTTTTAGGTCATTTGTTATGCATTGAATTCCCGCAGGGCGCACAACGAAGCCTCAGTCCAGATCACCTCTGGACTGAGGCTTCGTTGGTTTGGGGGAGTCAGACGCCCACCAGCGAGTCCGCCCGCTCCGTCTCCTCCGCCCGCCCCGTCAGCTTCTCGCCCTCCACGTCGATGTTCGGCAGCGCCCGGTCCAGCCAGCGCGGCAGGTACCAGGCCTTGTGGCCGAGCAAGGCCAGGATCGCCGGGACCACCGCCATGCGGACGACGAACGCGTCGAAGAGGACCGCTACCGCCAAGCCGAAGCCGATCATCTTGATCATTGATTCGCCCGCCCCGATGAATCCCGAGAACACGGCCATCATGATCAGCGCCGCCGCCACCACGACCCGCGCGCTGTGGCGGAATCCGGAGACGATCGCGGTCTTCGGGGCGTCGCCGTGGACGTAGGCCTCGCGCATGCGAGAGACCAGGAAGACCTCGTAGTCCATCGCCAGGCCGAACACGATGCCCACCAGGAAGATCGGCATCATCGACATGATCGGGCCCGTGGTCTCGACGCCCAACAGGTCCGCGCCGTGGCCCTGTTGGAAGACCGCGACCACGGCGCCGAGCGCGGCGAGGACGGACAGCAAGAAGCCGAAGGCCGCCTTCAGGGGGACCAGGAGGGAGCGGAAGACCAGCAGGAGAAGGACGATCGCCAGGCCTACGACCACCGCGAGGTACGGGATCAGCGAGTCCTGCACCTTCTGCGCCACGTCGATGTCCACCGCCGTCTTGCCGGTCACCTCGAAGCTCGCGCCGTCCGCCGCGGCCTCGATGCCGGGCCGCTCGGCGCGGATGGTGTGGACGAGGTCCTTGGTCCTCTCGTCGGTCGGCGCCGTCGAGGGCGTGACGGTCAGGATCGCCGTGTCCCCCGCCTTGTTGAAGGTGGCCGGTGAGACGGAGACGACCCCAGCCGTGGCGGCGATCTCCTTCGAGACCGTCGAGACGGCCGACGCCGCGTCGGCGGAGCCCTTCGCGTCCACCACCACCGTCAGCGGACCGTTGAAGCCCGGGCCGAAGCCCTCCGCCAGCGCGTCGTACGCCCGCCGCTCCGTCGTGGACGTCGACTTCGCCTCGTCACCCGGCATACCGAGTTGGAGGTCGAGGACGGGCGTGGCCATGGCGCCCAGGCCGACCACGCCCAGCAACAGCACCGGCAGCGGGTGCCGTACGACGATCCGCGCCCAGCGCGAGCCGCCGTTCTCCGTCCTGCGCAGACTCCGCTGGTGGCGCCGGGAGTTGCGCCGTGCGCCGCGAGAGAGCACCGCGTTCGGCCAGAAGCCGAGCAGCGCCGGGACCAGGGTGAGACAGATCAGGACGGAGACGCCGACCGCTCCGGCCGCGGCCAGGCCCATCTTGGTGAGCATCGGGACGCCCACCACCCACAGGCCGGCGAGCGCGATGACGACGGTGAGTCCGGCGAAGACGACCGCGGAACCGGCGGTGCCGGTGGCGAGTCCGGCGGCCTCCCGCGGATCGCGGCCCTTCGCGCGTTCCTCGCGGTAGCGGGAGACGACGAACAGGGCGTAGTCGATTCCGCAGGCCAGGCCCAGCATGGTGGCGAGGGTGCCGGTGTTGCTGGAGAGGCCGAAGGCCTCGGACAGGGCCAGGATCGACGTCATGCTGACCCCGACGCCGATGACCGCGGTCAGCAGCGGCAGCCCGGCCGCGGCCATCGAGCCGAAGGTGATCAGGAGGACTACGGCGGCCACCGCGATGCCGACCACCTCGGCCGCGCCGCCCGCCGAGGGCTGCGTGGCGAGCGCGTCCCCGCCGACCTCGACCGTCAGACCCGCCTTGCGGGCCACGCCGATCGCCGACTCCAGGTGCGTCTTGCTCGCGTCGGTGAGCTGGTCGGCCTTGGCCGCGAAGGAGACGGTGGCGTACGCCGTCGTCCCGTCCTCGCTCACGGCCTTCGCCGTGAACGGGTCGACCGCGGAGGCGACCTGCGAGCCGTCCGCGGCGGACTCCACGAGCCGTTCGACCACGGCCCGGTTCCCGGTGGCCGTGACCTTCTCGCCGCTCGGGGCGATGAACACGATCCGGGCGCTCGCGCCGTCGGCGGCCGCCCCCGGGAAGCGCTCCTCCAGCAGGTCGAAGGCCTTCTGGGACTCGACGCCTGGCATCGTGAAGCCCTCGTCCGCAGGAGTGGGCGCCTTGGTGGCGGCGAAGCCGACGGCGCCGAGCACCGCCACCCACAGCAGGACGACGAGCCAGCGCAGTCGGAAGGACACACGGCCCAGGTGATAAAGGAGAGTTGCCATGCCTACGACGATCCCGTCGCCGGCTCTCCGTCACGAGGGAGCGCTCTCCCGAACCGGGGGTGGAGCCACCTACACCCTCAGCCGACGCTGAGCTCCGTCAACTCGCCCAGCGGCAGCGTGTGCTGGGTCTGCAGGACCTTCGCGCGCAGATAGCGGAGGTTGTCGGGCGTGGCGTGGACGCCGGTGGGGACGCGGTCCCGGACGTCGATGCCGAGATTCCTCAACTGCCCCGCCTTGTCGGGGTTGTTGGAGAGCAGGTCGAGCCGCCCGATGCCCAGCGCGGTCAGCATCTGCGCGGCCGCCGTGTAGTCGCGGGCGTCCTCGGGCAGGCCCAGCGCGGTGTTCGCCGCGTAGGTGTCGAGGCCCTGGTCCTGAAGGGCGTACGCGTCGAGCTTGTTGTAGAGGCCGATGCCGCGGCCCTCCTGGCGGAGGTACAGCAGGACGCCGCCGCGCTCGGCTATACGCTCGACCGCCTCGCGCAGCTGGGGTCCGCAGTCGCAGCGGGCGGAGCCGAAGACGTCGCCGGTCAGGCACTCGGAGTGCAGCCGCACCAGCGGCACGGGGCCCGGGTCGCCGAGGACGACGGCGAGGTGTTCCTGCCCGTCGGCCAGACCGTGGAAGGTGACGAGCTCGGCGTCGACGCGGTAGCCGTCCCCGAAGCGGAGGGGGACGCGGACGCGGGAGCGCGGAGTGGCGGCCGGAGTGGCGGCCGGAGCGTCGGCCGGGGTGGCGGCGGGGTTGTCGGGCATGCGGGTTCTCCGGTCCATAGGCACCGTGGACGTGTCTGCCTCAGATTCTGTTTCAGATTTGAAGCAGGTCCACGAATCGAGACCCTACCCCATGCTTTAAATTTGAAGCAACAGGTTTGTGGTCCGGGTCACGAGCAGGACGACGGGTTCGACCGCCGTCGCCACGGCACGCTCTCGGGATCGGTGTCCTCGCCCTGGAGCCCCTCGCCGACCTGCTTGAAGATCTCCTCCAGCTGCCCCACCTGCTCCGGGGTGAGCCGGTCGAAGAGCGCCGTGCGGACCGTCTCCACATGGCCGGGCGCGGCCCGCTCCAGCACCTCCATGCCCGCGTCCGTCAGGGCCGCGACACTCCCGCGCTTGTCCCACTTGCAGCTCTCGCGCCCCACCAGCCCGTCCTTCTCCAGCCGGGCCACGGCGTACGTCAGCCGGGGCCGGGTGATCTTCAGCCCCTCGGCGAGATCGGTCATCCGCAGCCGTCGCTCGGGCGCCTCGGAGAGGGTGGAGAGGATGGAGTAGTACAGGTGGGGCATGCCGGCCTCCTGCTGGAGCTGCCGGTCGATGGTGTCCTCGAGGAGGAGCGCGGCGGCGATGTACGCGCGCCAGGCGCGTTGCTCGTCGGGGCTGAGCCAGCGGGTCGTCATGCTCCCAGTGTAGGTTTGCTTCAAACTTGAACCAAGCCCCGCCTCAACCTGCCCCAAGCCCTGCCCCCAGACCTGCCCCCCAGACCCGCCTTCGAGAGGGACCGCGCCCGATGCCCCACCCGTACGTCCTCCTCTCCGCCGCCGTCTCCCTCGACGGGTATCTCGACGACACCGGCCCCGACCGCCTCCTGCTCTCCGGCCCCGCCGACTTCGACCGCGTGGACGAGGTCCGGGCGTCCGTGGACGCGATCCTCGTCGGCGCCGGCACGATCCGCGCCGACAACCCCCGGCTGCTGGTCAACTCCGAGGCCAGGCGCGCCGCCCGGGTGGCCGCCGGGAAGCCGCCGTACCCCCTGAAGGTCACGGTCAGCGGCTCGGGCGACCTCGACCCGGCCGCGAACTTCTGGCACACGGGCGGCGAGAAGGTCGTCTATACGACGGACAAGGGCGCGGAGCGGGCCCGCTCCCTGGGTCTCGCCGCCGACGTGGTCCCCCTCGGCCCCGACCTGGACTGGCGCCGGCTCCTGAGCCACCTGCGCGAAGTGCGGGGCGTGGAGCGGCTGATGGTGGAGGGCGGCGGCACGATCCACACCCAGCTCCTCCAGCAGGGCCTCGCGGACGAACTCCAGCTGGTCCTCGCCCCCCTCTTCGTCGGCTCCCCGGACGCCCCGCGGCTCTTCGGCCCGGGCGGCTACCAGGGCGGCCGCCTCCGGCTGGTCGAGACCCGCCGTATCGAGGACGTCGTCCTCATGCGCTACGAGCCCACCGCACCCGGCACCGGCCCGCTGCCGTCCGCCGCCGACCACCGCTGGCTGGCGCTGGCCTGCGAGCTGGCGGCCCAGTGCCCGCCGTCCCGCACGGCGTTCAGCGTCGGCGCGGTGGTGGTCGCGGCCGACGGTACGGAGCTGGCGCGCGGCCACAGCCGGGAGGGCGCGGACCCCGTGGTGCACGCGGAGGAGGCGGCCCTGGCGAAGATCCCTGCGACGGACCCCCGCCTGCCCTCCGCGACCGTCTACACCAGCCTGGAACCCTGCACCCACCGCGCCTCCCGCCCGGCCCCCTGCGCCCGGCTGATCCTGGACGCGGGGGTACGACGGGTGGTGACGGCGTGGCGGGAGCCGGACACGTTCGTGACGGCGGCCGACGGGACGGGCCTGCTGACGGCCAAGGGCGTGGACGTCGTCGTACTGGACGCGTACGAGGAGCGGGCGAAGGCCCCCAACGGGCACTTGCTGTGAGCGGGGCGGGGCGCGCCCCAAAGGGGCGCGGGGCTGTATCTGATATGCGGCTCCGCCGCGTGGGCGCGACAAGCCACGGCGCCGGCGCAGACGCCCGACGACGCACTGCGGCAGCCCCGATCGCGGCCCTAGGACTCCTTGTGCCCCAGTGAGATGTCCACCCCGTCCCGGCTCCCATCCACCGTGACCGGCGTCGCGACAGCCGGATACCCGCTGGCGATCACCGTGTACTGCCGGCCGGACAGATCGGTGAACGCGTAGTTCCCGTCCACGTCAGTGGTCCGCGTGCCGACCACGTTGCCGGCGCCGTCGACCAGGGTGACCAGGGCGTCGTCCAGGGGACGGCCGTCCTGGGTGTGGACCCGGCCCCGCAGGGTCGCCGCGGCCGTGAGGTGTACGTCGCACCGGGCGCTCTCCGCCGAGACGGCGGCCGGTACCGCGGTCGGCCGGTGGCCGGTCGCGCTGACGCTGAGCGTGTACGCGCCCGGCAGCAGCTCGCCGATCCGGTAGCCGCCGTCGCCCGCGGTGGTCGTGGAGCCCACGACGTCACCCCGCTCGTCGGTGGCCACCACCAGCGCCCCGGACAGGATGCCGTCGTCCGTTCCGCGCACCGTACCGGTCAGGGCGACCGTGCCCGGGAGGATCACCAGGTCGTGGGAGACCGGTGCGCCGTTCACGGTCAGGGTGGCGACCTGCGGCTGGTAGCCGGGGGCCGAGCCGATCAGGACCAGGGTGCCGGGCTCGCGGGCGTCCACCTCGTACGAGCCGTCCTCACGGGAGGTGGCCCGGCCGATCTGACGGCCTCCGGTGTCCAGCAGGGTGATCGCGGTACGGGGGACGGGGACGCCGGCGCCGTCGCGAACCTGGCCGCGGACGACAGCGGCGGCTGTCGGCAGGGCGACCGTGGGCTCGGGCGTCTCCTGGACCGCCGCCGGCTCGGGCTCGTCCGCCGCGGAGCGCTTCGCGCGGAACAGCAGCGCCGTCACGATCACCGCGAAGGCGAAGAACCCGGCCGACCACCAGTAGGCGACCTCGTAGCTGTGCAGCGCCGCGTTCGCCTTGACCAGGGGGTCGGACAGGTGGTCCTTGGCGTAGTTGGTGGCGGCGGTCGCGGCCAGGGTGTTCAGCAGCGCCGTACTGATCGAACCGCCCACCTGCTGGGTGGTGTTGAGGGCCGCCGAGGCCACCCCCTGGTCGTCGGCCCGTACCCCCAGCGTGGCGTAGCTCATCGCGGCCGGCATCGACATGCCGAGCCCGGCGCCGAGCAGCAGCAGCGGACCCAGAACGTGCGCGGCGTAACCGCTGTGCAGGTCCAGGCGGGTCAGCCAGACCATCCCGCCCACGGCCAGCAGCATGCCGACGGGTACGACGATCTTCGGGCCGATCCTCGGCACCAGCCAGTTGGTGGACAGCTGCGCCATCACCATCAGCGCGCCCACCATCGGCAGGAAGGCCACGCCGTTCTTGACCGGCGAGTAGCCGAGCGTCCCCTGGAGGTAGTAGGTCAGGAAGAGGAAGACGCCGAACATCCCGGCGGACGAGATGAGGATGGTCGACAGCGCGGCGGCGCGGTCCCGGTCGGCGAGGACCCGCAGCGGCAGCACGGGGTGGGTCGCCCGGGTCTGCCAGAGGAAGAACGCCACCAGCAGGACGGCGCCCGCGGCGAGGAAGCCCCAGGTCATCCAGTTGTCCCAGTCGTGCGTCTCCGCGTTGGCGAAGCCGTAGACCACGCCGAACAGTCCGCCGGAGACCAGGACGACACCGAGGACGTCCAGCTTCGGCCGTTCGGCCGGGACGGAGCGGCCGAGGAAGACGACCGCGCCGATCAGCGCGGGGATCGCGATGACGTCGTTGACGTAGAGCGTCCAGCGCCAGTCCAGGTACTCGGTGAGCAGACCGCCGAGGACCAGGCCGACGGCCGCGCCGGAGCCGGCGATGGCGCCGAAGATGCCGAACGCCCTGGCGCGTTCCTTCACGTCCGTGAACGTGGTGGTCAGCAGCGAGAGCGCCGCCGGTGCGAGCAGCGCGCCGAACAGGCCCTGCACCGCGCGGGCCACCACCAGCATGGTGAAGCCGTTGGCGGCGCCGCCGACCGCGGAGGCCGCGGCGAAGCCGACGATGCCGACGACGAAGGTGGTCTTGCGGCCGAAGAGGTCGGCGAGCCGGCCGCCGAGCAGCAGCAGGCTGCCGAAGGCCAGCGAGTAGGCGGTGACGATCCACTGCCGGCCGTTGTTGTCGAAGCCCAGGTCCTGTTGGGCGGAGGGCAGGGCGATGTTCACGATCGTCGCGTCGAGCACCACCATGAGCTGGGCGAGGCCGATCACGGCCAGCGCCCACCATCGGTGCTTCGTCTGCGGTTGGTGCCGGCCGTGCTGCCCGGCCTGGACGGTGGCGACCGGGATGGCTTCCACGATGGGACTCCCCTCGGGGGGCGGGTGATTCAGACCCCATCAGTCCGAAACGGTTTCGTACAGTAATGTAGACCGACCGCAAATCGAAACGCAAACGTTTCGCTTGGTCTTTGCCCGTTATTGGGAGGGGTACTTGCGTTCGGCCGCGATCGGAGGAGGCTGACGGGAGGACGTCGGGAGAGGCTGATCGCATGACCGTGGTCGTCTGGATCGTCGAGGGCACCTGGCGGGCGTGCGTGGACGGCGCCCGGCTCCACGCACCGGCGGACGCCGGCATCGTGCTGCTCCATGTCACCCCGGCCGACGTGCCGGGAGTGGCGCACGGCGCCTTCGCCGGACTGCTCGGCCGGGGGCGCCCGGACCGGGACCCGGGGACGCGCATGGAGGAGCAGGCCGCCCTCTCCGCCGAGCGCCTGCTCCGGGCCGCGGCCGACCGCCTGGGCCGCCCCTGCACCCGCGTGGAACGCACCGGCCGTATCGAGCGCGAGGTCGTCGCCGCGGTGGCCGACGCCGACCTCCTCGTCCTGGCCCGCGACGGCGACCGCACCCACCTCGGCCCCCACAGCCTCGGCCCCGCGGCCCGCTTCGTCGTGGACCACGCGCCGTGCCCGGTGCTGCTGGTGTGGCCGGAGACGGCGCCGGACCTTACGACACTGCCGCCTCAGCCGTAGTACCCCTCCAGGTCGGCCACGACGTCCACCGAGCCGAACGCGTTGTGGATCCGGATGGAGCCGTCGGAGCCGACCGGCACCACGGCCAGGACCGGCCGGGTCTGACCCGTGGTCAGGTTGACGTTCGACACGTTCGGGAGGGTGCCGTCGCCATATGCGGTCAGGTGGGTGGTGGCGGTCGGGGAGACGCCCGTGAGGTTGACCAGTACGGCGGTGGCTCCCGCGGGGACCTTGGCGAGCTTCACCGTGAGGGTGCCGCCCGCGCCGAGCGGTTTCGCGGCGGCGCCGAGGCCTGAGCGGGTGTCGAGGACGCGGGTGGGGGCGGTCGACACGAACGGTGTGCCGACGGGGGCGTCCGGGTCGTCGGCCGTGGACGCCTGCTGGTTGGTGTACAGCCCCTGGAGGTCGGCGATCAGCTGGACGTGCCCGGCGCTGTTGTAGAGGTACACCTTGCCGGATTCCGCACAGGGGACGGTGAGGTTGGAGGCGGTCTGTCCGGCCCGGTAGTTGAGGGTGGACGTGGCCGGTGTCCCGGGGGCGGTGCCGCAGTACACGGTGATGTAGCCGTTGCTGGTGCCGCCGGTCACGGTGACGTCGAGGACGGCGCCGTTGGTCCCCCAGCCGCGGGCGTACTTCGGCAGGATGAGGGTCGTGGTGCTGCGCGGACCGACCGCGCCCTTGGCGGCGCCGGTGCCGTTGCGGGTGTCCAGGACCCGGGTCGGGGGCATCGTGGCCAGGTTCGACACGGACAGCTCGCCGTCGCTGGTCTTGGTGGTGTAGTAACCCTCCAGGTCCGCGACGAGGTTCACCTTGCCGTGTGCGTTGTAGAGGTCGACATAGCCGTCGGCGCCCACCCGGACGGTGACCAGGTTCGGATTGACCTGTCCGGCACGGAAGTTGAGGTTCGAGGCGCTGGGGCGGGCGGTGCCGTCCGGGTAGACCGAGACGTAACTGGACGCCGTGGCGCCCGCGTCGGTGACGTTCAGGGTCACCGCGGTCACCCCGGACGCCGGGACGTAGCCCACGCCGAGGACCTTCAGCCGGACCACCCCGCCGGCACCGACGGCCCGCTCGGGTGCGCCCGTCCCGTTCCGGGTGTCCAGCACCCGCACGGGACCGGCGGCCACGAAGGCCGCGCCGACCGCGACCCGGGTGGTCGTGGTGGTGGTCCGCCCGCCGGAGTCGGTGAGCTTCTGCGTGACGGTGTAGGTGCCGGGGGCCGGGTAGGTGTGCTGCACGGTGCCGCCCGCGCCGGTGGCGGAGACGGCCGACGAGCTGTCGCCGAAGGTGATCCGGTCACTGGTGATCGCGTAGGGGTCGAAGGCGATCTCGTACTGGCAACTGGCGGTGTCCGGTGCCGACGGGGTGGTCCCGCAGTAGAGGGTCGAGGCGAGATCCGGTACCGGAACGACCTTTCGGGTGATCTCGGTGGTACCGATCCGCGTCCCGTCGGGCCTGTCCACCACCAGGGAGACCTCAAGGGCGTCGTCTCCGGTGAGCTGGGTGTAGGTGTGCGTGGCCGAACCGGTGGTGGAGGTGGCGGTCGTGCCGTCTCCGAAGTCGAAGGAGTACGTGAACCCGTCCAGCGAGTCCGACCACGGGTTGTTCATCGTCGCGGTGGCGGTCACCGGAACACCGACGTAGCTTCCGCCCATGTCGATCCCGCTCACCGCCAGCGGATCCTGGAACTCCGTGGCGCCCCGGTCGACGTCGCCCGTGCCGGTGTTCGGCACCAGCGGGTCGTCCACCTGGGGGTGACCGTTCAGGTCCGTGGTGGGTTCACCGGGGGCGTCGGCGTCGCCCGAGTCGATGAGCGGGGAGTGCTCCGTGGGCAGTCCGCCCGCGGGGATCGTCAGATCCGTCTGGTCCAGGTCGTGGGCGCCCTGGCCGGTGGCCTCGTGGAACGCCGACGTGGTGGGGTACGCGGTGCCGGCCCAGTCGTAGTCGGTGCCGGTCGCCAGCGGGTTGACGGCGTTGTAGTCCGCCGTGACCTGGGGCGCGGAGGCGGCGTCCACGGTGATCTCGGTGCCCGGGGTACCGGTGCAGGTCGTCGTGCCGGAGGCCAGCGCGACGGTGTTCTCCAGCGATCCGGAACTGCCGTCGGTCAGACCGACCGCCTCGCCGCAGGTCGTCAGGACGGTGTCGCCGGCGAGGTCGATGCCCGTGGTGCCCGCGGCCAGGACGCCGCCGCCCTGGAAGGTGTCGTCGGCGAGGGTGACGTTCCGCGCGCCGGCCGAACTGCTGAAGCCCTGCCCGGAGAGTACGGAGACCTTGAGGCGGGTCAGCGAGATGTCGCTCGACGACCCGTCGACCGTGATCGCTCCCGTGGTGGGGCGGGTGCCGCGGACGACGCCGACGCGGTAGGTGACATGCTGCGAGTCGACGACGGCCAGCACCGCCGTCCCGGCCGCGCTGGTCGTGAACCCGGCCATGTCGACGTACTGGGCACCGGAGAACGTGACCCCGCCCGCGACGCCGACGCCCGATCCGTCGCCGAGCCCGGAGAGGAACCGGACGGGCGCGTCCGCGGTCCCGGTGGACCCGATGGTCACCGGAGCGTAGGACGTGCTGTTGCCCGCGACGTGCACCGTGTCCCCGGCCCCCGCCGCGTCCGCCGCCGGCTGGATCTGGCAGAACGGCTCCGCCGCCGAGCCGGGACCGGTGTCGCTGCAGGCGGCGGACTCGTCGTCGACGTACAGGTCCGCACCCGTACCGGTGTCCGCGTGCGCGGCCCCCGACCCCAGGCACCCCGCCAACAGCACCGCGAGACCCACCGACGCGACCAACGGCCGTCTTCGCCCCATGAACGTGCCCCCTCCGGACCCGCTCGAACTTCGCTCGAACTGGGGGGAGATTAGGCCACGTCCGGAGGCATGCCTCGAAAGTTTGCGCGATCTTGGGCGCCTGCAGGAACCACCGTGGGCGCTACTTGGGCGTGTGCGCAAGATAGGCCAGGACAGCGAGTACGCGCCGGTGGCCGCTGTCGCTCGGCGGCAGGCCCAGTTTCAGGAAGACGTTGCCGATGTGCTTGCTGACCGCCCGTTCGGTGACGACCAGGGTGGAGGCGATGGTCATGTTGTCGTGGCCCTCGGCCATCAGCTTCAGGACCTCGCGCTCGCGTGGGGTGAGGGAGTCGAGCGGGGTGTCGCGGCGGCGGGTGAGGAGTTCCGTGACGACCTCGGGGTCCAGCGCGGTGCCGCCGGCCACGACCCGCTCCAGCGCGTCCAGGAACTCGTCGACCCGGCCCACCCGGTCCTTGAGCAGGTAGCCGACCCCGCTGGTGCCACCGCCGAGCAGCTCGGCGGCGTACGACTCCTCGACGTACTGGGAGAGGACGAGGACCGGCAATCCGGGGATCTTCTCGCGGGCCTCAAGGGCAGCCCTGAGGCCCTCGTCGCGGAAGTGCGGCGGCATCCGCACGTCGAGCACGGCCACGTCCGGCCGGTGCTCCATGAGCGCGGGCAGGATCTCGGGGCCCGTGCCGACGACGCCCACCACCTCGTGCCCGGCGGACGTCAGCAGCAGGACGAGGCCCTCGCGCAGCAGCGCGTTGTCCTCGGCGATCACCACACGCACGGCAGCTCCACATCGATCACGGTCGGGCCCCCGACGGGGCTGGTCACTTCGAACGTCCCGTCCAGCGCGGCGACCCGGCGCCGCATCCCGAGCAGCCCCGAGCCCTGTGACTCGTCGGCACCGCCCCGGCCCTCGTCCCGCACCCGTACGGTCAACCCGCGCCGGGTGCGGGCCATTTCGACCTCGGCCCGCTCCGCGCCACTGTATTTGGCGACGTTGGTGAGCGATTCGGCGACCACGAAGTAGGCGGCCGCCTCCACGGCCGCCGGCGCCCGGGTGCCCTCCGCGAGACCGCCGTCCTCCACGGTCACCGCGAGGCCGCTGCTCGCGGCGAGCGCGCGTACGGCGCCGACCAGGCCGCGGTCGGTGAGGATCGGCGGGTGGATGCCGCGCACCACGTGCCGCAGTTCCGTCAGCGCCTGCTCGGCCTGGGCCTGGGCGTCGTCCAGCAGCTTGCGGGCGCCGACGGGGTCGCGGTCGTAGGCCCGCTTGGCGAGCCCGATCCGCATCGACAGCGCGACCAGGTTGGCCTGGGCGCCGTCGTGCAGATCCCGCTCGATGCGGCGCAGTTCGGCCTCGTGCGCGGCGATCGCGTCGGCGCGGGTGAGCTTCAGCTCCTGCACCCGGGCGGTCAGCCGGGCCTGCGGGGAGGGCATCAGCAGCACGCTCGACCAGTGGGCCTCCAGATCGGCGAGGCGCACGACGAGCGGCAGTACGAGGGGCGTGCGGCGCAGCAGGCCGGCCCACACGCCGTCCACGACCAGGCCGAGGGGCCAGAGCGGCAGGGCGAGGAAGAACAGGGCGCCGTAGAGGTAGTACGCGAGCATCCAGCGGAAGTCGGTGAAGGTGCTCGGGTCCTTGATCGCGATCCGCAGCCGCTCGCGCAGGGTGCCGGTGATCGGCGTGTACGCCTCGGGGATCTCGCGGCCCGTCCACAGCGCGGTGAGGTTCCGCTTGGCGCCGGTGATCCGCCGGATCAGCAGCACCGTCTCGGGGAGCATCCAGCAGCCGACCACCGCGACCGTGCCGACGGCCGTGATCAGCAGGACCGTCACGAAGATGTACATCCCGAAGCAGACCGCCGCGGCCACGAACAGGTGCACCGTGGCCAGCCCGGCGCGCTGCACCGTTTTCCACATACGGCCACGCTAGATCACCGGCCCACGGAGCACGGTGTAGCGGGCTACACCTTCGGCCGGGATTCCCCGAGCACCGCGAAGGGCGCTCGGGGAACCGCCGCGGGGTGCGGGATCAGCGCACCACGTAGCCGAAGCGGGCGGCGCTCGTCGGAAGACCGCCCGTGCCGGGCTTGTACGTCGTGACCGGGGCGACGGCGCCACCGGCGGTCACGTTGGACAGCGGCAGGACGTGGACGGCGCCGGTCGAGGGGCCGTACGGCATGCCGACGTAGAGCGCGGTGCCGGTGAAGCGGATGCTGCGGCCGAGGTTCTGGTCGGCGCCGGGGGTGCCCGGGATGCCGTCGCCGTCGCCCGCCTCGATCCAGCGGTCGTTCGCGCCCGCCGCGCCGAGCAGCGAGAAGGTGTGGACCGCGCCGGCCTTGACGGTGGTGCCGACGGCCTCGCCGGGCGTGCCGACGGCGAGCCTCATCGTGGCCTCGGTGCTCACCGCACGCGGGGCGAGGTTGATCGCGGTGAGCTTCTCGCCCATCCGGTCGCCCGCCTCCGCGGTGCCGGCGACGTCGTCGTCGCTCGGGCCCTGCCACAGGTCGCGCAGCTCGCTCCAGGTGCCGTCCGCCTTGACGCGGACCAGGACCACCCGGCCGGCGTCGGCGTTGGCCGAGGTGCCGATGGTCATGGCCTCGCCCGGGGAGCCGACCGCGAGGATCGACTCGGTCGCCGCGGCGGCGCCGGAGGGGCGGTACGCGGTCAGGCTGACGGAGTACCCGAACTCGTCGCCGGCCTCGGCGGAGCCCGAGATGGTGTCGAGGTCCTGGTCGACACCGCTGCTGAGCGGGGTCGGCTTGTTCTCGGAGTTCAGCTTGTTGGGGTCGAACAGGACCAGGCCGCCCGCGTCCGCCTTGGTGCCGATGTTCTCGTTCGGGCTGCCGATGGCGAGGTGGTTGGCGTCGCCGGCGACGGCGGCGCCGAAGCGGTCGCCCGCCTCGGGGGTGCCGGGGACGCCGGTGCTGTCCTGGTGGATGCCGACACTGACACCGTTCCGGATGTAGACGGCCATACCCGCCTTGGTGACGGTGCCGAGGGCCTCGCCGGGGGCGCCGGCCAGGATGTACGGCTCACCGGCCCGGGTGGTGCCGGCCGCGACGGCGTGGCCGAAGCGGTCGTCGGTCTCCGGGGCCGAGGAGGCGAGGGTACCGGTGCCCTGCTCGAAGTGGGTGGCCTTGGCGGCACCGGTGCCGATGCCGTCCGCGGCGCCGTAGAGGATGTCGACGAAGCCGGCCGAGGTGGCGCTGCCGAGGTCCTCGGAGGGGGTGCCGACGACGAGGTCGGTGTAGCCGTCCTCGTTGTAGTCGACGGTGTCCAGGGCCTCGCCGAACCAGTCGGTGGCCTCGGCGTCGCCGGGCACCCAGGACAGGTCCTGGTTGATCTCGGCGGTGCCCTTGCCGCCGCCGTACACGATCCGCACCACGCCCGCCTCGGCGTCGGCGCCGACGGTGGCCTTCGGGTCGCTGATCGCGATGTCCTCGGTGCCGTCACCGTTGA
Organism: Streptomyces sp. NPDC047072; assembly: GCF_040643855.1. NCBI lineage: Bacteria > Bacillati > Actinomycetota > Actinomycetes > Kitasatosporales > Streptomycetaceae > Streptomyces > Streptomyces sp. NPDC047072. Next base: position 55,131 of record NZ_JBEYVC010000054.1, read on the forward strand.
AGTCGGTGATCCGGACGGCGCCGGCCTTGGCGTTCACCCAGGAGGCGAGGTCGTCCACGCGCGCGGTGGCGCCGTTGGTGCGGGTCTCCGCCGCGTCGGTCCCGAAGCAGCCCGCCTGGTACGACTGGGTGCTCAGGGCGACGAGGGCGGCGGTGGTGCCCGTCCCGCGGACCACCGGGCCGCCGGCGTCACCGGCGCACGCGGCGCCGGCCTTGCCGGTGACCAGGGCCGTGGTGGCGTCCGCGGAGTCCACGGTGTAGGTGCCGGAGTGCAGCTTCATCGGGGCCCACTCGGCCTTCGTCCGCCCGTACCCGGCGAACTTCAGCTCCTCGCCCGCGGTGGGGGCGGCACTCGCCAGGGCGAGCGGGGTGACGTTGGTGACCGGCCGGTTCAGCCGGGCGAGCACCACGTCGCGGTCGGTGCGCGGCACGAGTTCGACGACCGTGCGCACCGCGCCGCCGGTGCCGGCGAGGTCGGTGGGGCGGCCGATGGTCGCCGTGGTCCGCAGCTCCGGCACGCCGGGCTGGGCGGCGGCGCCGGTGGCGTCGGTGAAGCAACTGGCCGCCGTCAGCAGCCACTCGGTGTCGACGAGGGTGCCGGAGCAGCCGCGGTCGGTGTCGCCGATGATCAGGCGCGCGGTGTAGCCGTACGCGGAGTCGGTGGCGGCGGTGCCGCCGGTGACGGCCTGGGCCGAGGTGCCGGTGAGCGCACCTGACACGACGCCGGCGGCGAGCAGGGCGCTCGTCAGCGCGGTGCGTGGACGTATGTGAGACACGTGGATGTTCCTGGTGGGTGAAGTGGGTCGCGGTGCCGGTGCGGCGTGGGTCAGCCGGTGACGCGGATCTCGACGAGGACCGAGCGCAGGCCGGTGTCGCCGGACTCGCCGACCGGGGTGAGGTCGTTGGCGGGCGCGTTGACGACGGTGTCCGTGCCCTCGGCGGTCAACGTGGCCTTCACCGGGTGGTCCTGGGTCCAGATGCTGAAGGTGTCGGGCAGTTCCAGCGTCAGGAAGCCGGACTTGGCGTTGGTCTGGAAGCAGAAGACGCCCTTGCGGGACTCGATCGCGATGTGCGACGGGGCCGTGCACTCGTTGAGGGCGGTGACGTCGGTGAGCCAGACGTGCCCGTCACCGCGCTTGACGGTGATGCCGCGCTCCGCCAGGAGGTCGGCGGCATCGGGGTGGTTGAAGTCCTCGACCAGGTTCGGCATGCCCTCGACGGCGGCGCTCCGGACGGTGGTCGGGGCGCTCTGCGGGAGGGCGAGCGCGGTGGCGCCGAGGCCGACCACGAGGGCGGTGGTGAGACCGCCCAGAAGGGTCTTCCGGGCTGGGGTGGTCGCCATGGGTTCCTCTCATTCATCACACAAGCTTCTCGAAAGTAAATCACAGGTAAGATTCGTGTCCGCAAGTCGCAAAGCCGTTCATCGGCCGGGGGAACGGCACTACCTGGCAGCTCGTCAACTGCCTTTGGTGCGCCGGGACTTCGCTATCGCGCTCGCGTTTGCGTGATCTATCAGAAAACGGACAAACCTTGAGGGACCGTCAGGTGAAACGACCATCGCGCTCCATACGACCAGGGAGCCTCCGCACGGCCTGTGCGACTGTGCTGTCCGCCACACTGACGGCGACACTCCTGGGCGCCGGCTCCGCGGCCGCCGAGGACACCCAGCCGACCGCGAACCGCCCGCTGGCGGTCGGCTACTGGCTCACCGGCGGGTCCGGCATCCAGGAGGCGGCCGAGAAGGCGCTCCTGGGCTCGGACGACGACATCCGGGCGTTCCTCACGGACGCCCCCGCCGTGCAGGCGATCGACGACCGGGTGGACCTCTCCCGGGTGGTGAACGCCGGCGGACCGGCCGTGCGGGAGGCCGCGAAGACGGCTCTCGCGGGCACCCCGGCCGACGTCGAGGCGTTCCTGGACGAGGGCTGGAAGGCACCCCACGAGCAGGATCTGCGGGTGGAGGCCGCCAAGGTCGTGAACTTCGGCGGCCCCGGTGTGCAGGACGCGGGCAAGGCCGCGCTGCTGGGGACCTCCGCGGACGTCGAGCAGTTCCTGGAGGTCGACCAGTTCAAGGCGCTGGAGACCGACAACCGCGTCGAGGTCACCAAGCTCTACAACACCGGCGGCACCAACGTGAAGGCGGCCGCCCGGCTCGCCCTGCAGGGCACCCCCGACGACATCGTCGCGTTCCTGGAGGTCGGGCAGTTCGTCGCCCGCAACCGTGACCAGGAACACGCCACGATCGCGCAGCTGACCACGCAGGCCGAGAAGGCCGGCAAGCAGGCCGAGGACGCCACCGACAAGGCCGTCGAGGCCTCCGGCAAGGCCGTCGCGGCCGCCGCTCTCGCCCAGGAGGCCGCGGAGCGGGCGGCCAAGGAGACCGAGGCCGCCAAGGACGACGCGGCCCGTGCGTCGGCGAAGGCCAGACAGGCCGCCGACGCGGCCCGGGCGGCCGCCGAGGCCTCGCAGCGGGCGATCGGCGCGGCCAACGAGGCCTGCTGGGCACGCGTCCGTCGTACGAACTCATGCGGGACTGCGACACCCTGCTGACCATCGGGTCGTCCTTCCCGTACACCCAGTTCCTGCC
>NZ_JBEYVC010000055.1:0-57712 GCF_040643855.1 Streptomyces sp. NPDC047072
CCCGGCACCACCCACACGTCCCCCCGCCCGTACACGAGATGCGGCCGCAGCACGATCCCGCCGGCCTCCGCCACCGACACCGTCGCCGGCCTCCACCTCGCCGTCTACGCCCTCGGCGCCGGACACGGTTTCGTGCTCGGGGTCGCGGCTCCCGGTCGCGCCCCCGGCGACCACACCATCGCCTCCGTCGCCGCCGTCCTGCTGTCGTTGCTCACCGGCGAGCACCAGAGCGGCACCGGCGCGGCCCGCTCGTCCGCTCTCGTACGGCTGCTGCTGGGCGCCGCGCCCGAGGCCGTCGCCCCACTCCTCGGCGGGGGCGAGTGGGTCGTGGTGCACGCGCGGCCCGAGCCCTCGCGCGGGTTCGGAAGCGGAGAGGCCGACGGCGGCGAGCGCGCGCTGCCCGAGTCCTCGCGCAGGTTCGGAAGCCGAGAAGCCGGCGGAGTCGTCAAGCACGCGCTGCCCGAGTCCTCGCGCGGGTTCAGGAGCCGAGAACCGGGCGGAGTCGTCGTGCACACGCGGCCCGAGTCGCCCGGTGCTCCCGACGCCGTCGCCGCCTCCGCGCTGGGCGCGGCGCTCGGGTCGCCGCTGGTCGACGTGGCGCGGGACGTCGTACGCGTGCTCGTGCCCGCCGGGCGTGAACCGGCGCCGCAGCCCGGCTGGGTCCTCGGCGTCAGCGCCCCCGCGGGCCCGTCCGAGTGGGCCGCCGCCGACACCCAGGCCGCCCGCGCCCTGGCCCGGGCCCGCGCCACCCGCGCCGACCTGGTCCGGCACCCGGCCCGCCCGGCCCTCGCCGACCTGGTGCCGGAGGACCAGGCCGCGGACCACGCGCGGGCGCTGCTCGCGCCCCTCGCCCCCGCCCTGGCGGACACCCTGCGCACCTGGCTCTCCCTGCACGGCAGTTGGGACCGTACGGCGGTGGCGCTGGCCGTGCACCGCAACACCGTGCGGCAGCGGATCGCGAAGTGCGCGGCCCTGCTCGACCTGGACCTGGACGACCCGGACGTACGGATGGAGCTGTGGTTCGCGCTGCGCCGGCCATGATCACGTGACCCGCGTCCCAGCGGGCGGGATACCAGGTGGGCCGACAGGGCCGTACCCCAGAATGGGAGGCATGCCGATACCCGGGACACCCAGCCGCGCCGCGCTCGTCGAGCACCTCGTCAGAACCCGTATCGCGGGGGACGTCGCCACCCCGCGCGAGAACAACCTCTCCCACTACCGCCAGCTCGCGAACGGCAACCGCCACTACTGGTTCGGGCTGGAGCTGGGCGACCGCTGGAACGACGAGCAGGACGTGCTCGCGGTGATGGCGGAGCGGGTGGGCGTGAGCGACGACCCGGGGTACCGCTACGGCCAGGACACCATCGACCCCGAGCTGACGGTGGACGGCCTGGATCGGCTGGCGGCACGGCTGCGCAAGGCGGCGGAGGGGCGGCAGCGGGTGCTGTTCGCGACCGGGCACCCCGGTGGGCTGCTTGAGGTGCACCACTCGACCGCCGCGGCACTGAAGGCGGCCGGCTGCGAGATCGTGGTCATCCCGGAGGGCCTCCAGACGGAGGAGGGCTACGTCATGCAGTTCGCGGACGTGGCGGTCCTGGAGCACGGCGCGACGCTCTGGCACACCCACTCCGGCGAGCCGATGAAGGCGATCCTCACGGGCCTGGAGCGCGAGGGCCGCCCGCTGCCCGACCTGGTCGTCGCCGACCACGGCTGGGCGGGGTACGCCGGTCAGCACGGCGTGGACGCGGTGGGCTACGCCGACTCCAACGACCCGGCCCTCTTCCTCGCCGAGTCGGAGGGCACGGTCCAGGTGACGGTCCCGCTCGACGACCACGTGGTCAGCCCGCGCCACTACGACCTGATGACGGCGTACCTGCTGGACCAGGCGGGGCTGCTCTAAGCGGTCCCGGTGAAGTCGGCCGCGGTTCGGCAGCGCCGCCAAGGGGCGCGGGACTGTGTCGGCACGCGGCTCCGCCGCGCGGGCGCGACCGGCCAAACGGCGCCGCAGCCGATCGACGGCCCATCGCGGCACTGCCGGCGGAGCGCTCAGCCGTTTCTGGGGGCGCGGACCACGCCCTCCTGGATCACCGAGACCGCCAGCCTGCCGTCCTGGGTGTAGATACGGGCCTGGCCGAGGCCGCGGCCCGCGGAGGCGGAGGGGGACTCCTGGTCGTACAGGAGCCATTCGTCGGCGCGGAAGGGGCGGTGGAACCACATCGCGTGGTCCAGCGAGGCCCCGACGACGTCCCCGGTCGCCCAGCCGCCGCGGCCGTGCGCGAGCAGTACCGAGTCGAGCAGGGTCATGTCGGAGACGTAGGTGGCGAGGACGACGTGCAGCAGGGGGTCGTCGGAGAGCTTGCCGTTGGTGCGGAACCACACCTGGGAGTGCGGGTCGCGCGGCTCGCCGAACCTCCCGTACGGCGGCTCGTCGACATAGCGCAGATCGATCGCCTCGCGGGCCTCCAGGAACCGCTCGACGACCGCCGGGGGCAGATGGTCGTAGCCGCGCAGCCGCTCCTGGGAGGTGGGGAGCGTGACCGGGTCGGGGGCGGGCGGCATGGGGGCCTGGTGGTCGAAGCCCTCCTCGTACCGCTGGAAGGAGGCGGACAGCGCGAAGATCGGCTGGCCGTGCTGGACCGCGACAACCCGGCGGGCGGTGAAGCTGCGGCCGTCGTTCATACGGTCGACGGTGTAGATGATCGGCGCGCCCGGGTCGCCGGGGCGCAGGAAGTACGCGTGCAGGGAGTGGGCGAGCCGGTCCTCGGGGACCGTCCGCCCGGCGGCGACCAGCGCCTGCGCCGCGACCTGCCCGCCGAAGACGCGGGGGACGACGGCGGGGCGGGAGGCGCCGCGGAAGATGTTCTCCTCGATCTGCTCCAGGTCGAGCAGATCGAGGAGATCCTGAAGTGCCTGACTCATGCAGGTGTTTCTACGCGTCCGTGGTTCCGGGCGCTTTACAGGCCCATGTCCTTGGCGATGATCGTCTTCATGATCTCGCTGGTGCCGCCGTAGATGCGGTTGACGCGGTTGTCCGCGTACAGGCGGGCGATCGGGTACTCGTTCATGAAGCCGTAGCCGCCGTGCAGCTGGAGGCAGCGGTCGATGACGCGGTGGGCGACCTCGGTGCAGAACAGCTTGGCGCTGGCGGCCTCGGCGGGGGTGAGCTCACCGGCGTCGAGGGCTTCGAGCGCGCGGTCGGCGACGGCCTCGGCCGCGTCGACCTCGGCCTTGCAGGCGGCCAGCTCGAACTTGGTGTTCTGGAAGTGGGCGACCGGCTTGCCGAAGACGGTGCGGTCCGTGACGTACTGCTGGGCGAACCGGACGGCGGCCTTGGCCTGCGCGTAGGCGCCGAAGGCGATGCCCCAGCGCTCGGAGGCGAGGTTGTGGCCGAGGTAGTAGAAGCCCTTGTTCTCCTCGCCGAGGAGGTCCTCGACGGGGACCTTCACGTCGACGAACGCCAGCTCGGCGGTGTCGGAGGTGCGCAGGCCCAGCTTGTCGAGCTTGCGGCCGATGGAGTAGCCCTCGGACTTGGTGTCCACGGCGAACAGGGAGATGCCGTGGCGGCGGTCCTCGGCGGTGGGCGCGGCGGTGCGGGCGCACACGATCACGCGGTCGGCGTGGACGCCGCCGGTGATGAAGGTCTTGGAGCCGTTGAGGACGTAGTGCGTGCCGTCCTCGGAGAGCTTGGCGGTGGTCTTCATGCCCGCGAGGTCGGAGCCGGTGCCCGGCTCGGTCATCGCGAGGGCCCACATCTCCTCGGCGGAGACGAACTTCGGCAGGAACCGCTTCTTCTGCTCGTCGGTGGCGAGCATCTTGATGTACGGCAGGCCGAGCAGGACGTGCACGCCGGAGCCGCCGAAGTGGACGCCCGCGCGGGCCGTCTCCTCGTACATCACGGCCTCGAACTTGTACGAGTCGATGCCGGCGCCGCCGAACTCCTCCGGGACGTTGATCCCGAAGAGGCCCAGCTCGGCGAGCTTGTAGTAGAACTCCCGCGGCGCCTGACCGGCCGCGAACCACTCGTCGTAGACGGGGACGACCTCGGCCTCGATGAAGGCCCGGAGGGTCTCCCGGAACGCCTCGTGATCCTCGTTGAACACCGTACGGCGCACCGCGCCCACCTCCACCGACTTGCCGTTCGCTACCTAAGCGCTTGCTCAGAACATCACCGTACCGGCCGGTAGCGAGCGGCGCCAGAGGAGCATCCGTAACGCTCGTCACGCCGCGTCCTCAAGCGCCTCGAGAAGGGCTCGTACATCTTCGGCGGTGGCTCCGGGCGGGATGGGCGGGGTGTGAGGCGTTGACCTGGGCGTCGTCGATCAGAGTGGCGCAGCTCGCCCAGACCCGGCTCGCCGCGCGCAGCTTGTCCGGGTCGCCCTGGGGCCAGAACTTCCCGATCACCGGGATCTCGTGGACCTTCCTTGGAGCCGGTGACCATCGGCAGGGAGTTGTACGCCTCGCTGGGCTCGCACTGCTGCTGGTGGGCCGAGGGCGACAGCCCCGAGGAGGCGTCGACCTTCCCCGTCATCTGTGCGGCGATCGCGTCGTCGGCGGCCAGGTAGTTCGTGGCCATGGCCAGCAGTCGGCTGGAGATCGTCGCCATGCCCTGTCCGGCCGAGCCGATCGCCTGGACGACGGTTCTCGCGGCCGGCTCGTACTTCGCCGCGAACGAGTGCGCGGTGCTGCCGTCGCCCGCCATGCCCGCGGAGGCGCTCAGGTCCGCGGCCGTCCCGGCGGCGATGTCGAAGACGAAGTCCTTGGTGTCGAGAAACTGCACGGACGACCGGAACACCGTGTCCGGGTCGACCTGGTAACCGCCTGACGGTATGCCCATCCCGTCTCATCCCATCCCCGTGGCCGCTGGAACGCCCGACACGCCGTAAAGAAGCCTTGCCGCCGCTTTGACAAGTCCTTGGCGCGCAAGCGCGGGGAAGCCCCGGGCGGGCCGAACCCCTCAGCCGGCCGCGGCCGCCAGCGCCCCCCTGGCCATCCGGTGCAGCAGCGTCGCCGTCGCCGCCCGGCCCGGCAGGGACCCGGCCCGCCCCAGGTGCGGGGTCGAGTTCAGGAGGCCGAACACCGAGTGCACGGCGGAGCGGGCGGCGGGCTCCAGGAGGTCCGGGTACAGCTCGCGTACGACGCCCACCCACAGCTCGACGTACTGCCGCTGGAGCTGCCGCACCAGCTTGCGGTCGCTGTCGCGCAGGCGGTCCAGCTCGCGGTCGTGCAGGACGATCAGCGGGCGGTCGTCCAGCGCGAAGTCGATGTGGCCCTCGACGAGGGAGTCGAGGACGGCCTCCGGGGAGCCGCCGTCCGCCTCCGCCAGCCGCCCCCGCGCCCCCCGCAGCAGCTGCTCGCTGATCCCCACCAGCAGCTCCGCCAGCATCGCGTCCTTGCCCGCGAAGTGCCGGTACAGCCCGGGCCCGCTGATCCCGACCGCCGCGCCTATCTCGTCCACGCCCACGCCGTGGAACCCGCGCTCGGCGAAGAGCCGCGCCGCCTCCTTGAGGATCTGCTCGCGGCGGGTGGGGGCGTCGGTTCTCGTGGCCATGAGAGCAATTCTAGACAGGGAGGTTAGCGGTCGTTAACCTGAAGGAAATGGTTAACGCTCATTAACAGGCGATCACTGGGTGAGGGGACCGTCGGACATGGATCAGGCACCGGAGCTGACGAGCGCGGCGGATCCCGCGTCGGAGGCCTGGCGGGCCAACGAGGAGGCCCACCGCGCCCTCGTCGAAGAGCTGCGCGGCAAGCTCGCCGCGGCGCGTCTGGGCGGCGGGGAGCGGGCGCGCGAGCGGCACACCGCGCGCGGCAAGCTGCTCCCCCGCGACCGCGTCGACACCCTCCTGGACCCCGGCTCCCCCTTCCTGGAGCTGGCTCCGCTCGCCGCCGACGGGATGTACGAGGGACAGGCCCCGGCCGCCGGGGTGATCGCCGGGATCGGCCGGGTGAGCGGGCGCGAGTGCGTGATCGTCGCCAATGACGCCACCGTCAAGGGCGGCACGTACTACCCGATGACGGTGAAGAAGCACCTGCGCGCCCAGGAGGTCGCCCTCGACAACCGCCTGCCCTGCGTCTACCTCGTCGACTCCGGCGGCGCCTTCCTGCCGATGCAGGACGAGGTCTTCCCGGACCGCGAGCACTTCGGGCGGATCTTCTACAACCAGGCCCGGATGTCGGGGGCGGGCATCCCCCAGATCGCCGCCGTCCTCGGCTCCTGCACGGCGGGCGGGGCGTACGTCCCCGCCATGAGCGACGAAGCGGTCATCGTCCGCAACCAGGGCACGATCTTCCTGGGCGGCCCCCCGCTCGTGAAGGCCGCCACCGGCGAGGTCGTCACCGCCGAGGAGCTGGGCGGCGGCGAGGTGCACGCACGCGTGTCCGGCGTCACCGACCACCTCGCCGAGGACGACGCCCACGCCCTCAGGATCGTCCGGACCATCGCGGCCACGCTCCCCGCGCGCGGGGCCCCGCCCTGGTCCCTGGAGCCGGTCGTGGAGCCCAAGGTCGACCCCTACGGTCTCTACGGCGCCGTCCCGGCCGACTCCCGCACCCCCTACGACGTCCGCGAGATCATCGCCCGGATCACCGACGGCTCCCGTTTCGCGGAGTTCAAGGCGGAGTTCGGGCAGACCCTGGTCACCGGCTTCGCCCGGATCCACGGCCACCCGGTGGGGATCGTCGCCAACAACGGCATCCTGTTCTCCGAATCCGCCCAGAAGGGCGCCCACTTCATCGAGCTGTGCGACCAGCGCGGCATCCCGCTGCTCTTCCTCCAGAACATCTCCGGCTTCATGGTGGGGCGTTCGTACGAGGCGGGCGGCATCGCCAAGCACGGCGCCAAGATGGTCACCGCGGTCGCCTGCACGCGCGTGCCGAAGCTGACGGTCGTCGTCGGCGGCTCGTACGGCGCGGGCAACTACTCGATGTGCGGCCGGGCCTACTCCCCCCGCTTCCTGTGGATGTGGCCCAACGCCAAGATCTCCGTCATGGGCGGCGAGCAGGCCGCGTCGGTCCTCGCGACCGTCAAGCGCGACCAGCTGGAGGCCCGCGGCGAGCAGTGGCCCGCCGAGGACGAGGAGACCTTCAAGGACCCGATCCGCGCCCAGTACGAGCGCCAGGGCAACGCCTACTACGCCACCGCCCGGCTCTGGGACGACGGGGTCATCGACCCGCTCGACACCCGGCAGGTGCTCGGCCTGGCCCTGACCGCCTGCGGCAACGCGCCCCTGGGTGACCCCCAGTTCGGCGTCTTCCGGATGTGAGGACCCATGTTTGACACAGTGCTTGTCGCCAACCGGGGCGAGATCGCGGTCCGCGTCATCCGCACGCTGCGGTCGCTGGGCGTGCGCTCGGTGGCCGTCTTCTCGGACGCGGACGCCGACGCCCGGCATGTCCGGGAGGCGGACACGGCGGTACGACTGGGCCCGGCGCCGGCCGCCGAGAGCTATCTGTCCGCCGAGCGGTTCCTGGAGGCGGCCGCCCGCACCGGCGCCCAGGCCGTCCACCCCGGCTACGGCTTCCTCGCCGAGAACGCGTCCTTCGCGCGCGCGTGCGCCGACGCCGGGCTCGTCTTCATCGGACCGCCCGCCGAGGCGATCTCCCTGATGGGCGACAAGATCCGCGCGAAGGAGACGGTCCAGGCGGCCGGGGTACCGGTGGTCCCCGGCGGCCGCGACCCCGAACTCGCCGAGGCCGCCCGCGACTTGGGCGCCCCCGTCCTGCTGAAGCCGTCCGCGGGCGGCGGCGGCAAGGGCATGCGCCTTGTCCGGGACCTCACCGTCCTGGAGGAGGAGATCGCCGCCGCCCGCCGCGAGGCCCGCGCCTCCTTCGGCGACGACACGCTCCTCGTCGAGCGGTGGGTGGACCGGCCCCGGCACATCGAGATCCAGGTGCTGGCGGACGGCCACGGCCAGGTGATCCACCTCGGCGAGCGCGAGTGCTCGCTCCAGCGGCGGCACCAGAAGGTCGTCGAGGAGGCGCCTTCGGTTCTGCTGGACGAGGCCACGCGCGCGTCCATGGGCGAGGCCGCGGTCGAGGCGGCGCGCTCCTGCGGCTACCGGGGCGCGGGCACGGTGGAGTTCATCGTGCCGGGCGACGATCCGTCGTCGTACTACTTCATGGAGATGAACACCCGCCTCCAGGTGGAGCACCCGGTCACGGAACTGGTCACCGGGCTCGACCTGGTGGAGTGGCAGCTGCGGGTGGCGGCGGGCGAACGGCTGCCGTACGGGCAGGAGGGCGTCCGGCTGACCGGGCACGCGATCGAGGCCCGCGTCTGCGCCGAGGACCCCGCGAAGGGCTTCCTGCCGTCCGGCGGCACGGTGGTGAAGCTGCACGAGCCCCAGGGCGACGGCGTCCGCACCGACTCCGGGCTCAGCGAGGGCACGGAGGTCGGCAGCCTGTACGACCCGATGCTCTCCAAGGTCATCGCGTACGGCCTGGACCGGGAGACCGCGCTCAGGAAGCTGAGGGCGGCTCTGGCTGAGACGGTCACGCTGGGGGTGCAGACGAACGCGGGGTTCCTGCGGCGGCTGCTGGGCCATCCGGCGGTGGTGGCGGGGGAGTTGGACACGGGGCTGGTGGAGCGCGAGGTCGACGGGCTCGTGGCGGACGGGGTGCCGACCGAGGTCTACGCGGCGGCGGCACTGCTGCGACACCGGGCCCTCACACTCCCCCGGGACACCGGCTGGGCCGACCCGTTCGCGGCGACGGACGGCTGGCGGCTGGGCGGCGAGCGAGCCTGGACCCCGCACCGCCTGAGGGCGGCGGGCCACGATCCGGTCACCGTGCGCGTGCGCGCCACACCGGACGGCGGCACCGAAGTGCTGGCGCCGGGCGCCGACCAGCCCCTGCGCGCCTCGCTGCACCCCACCGCCGGTCACCGGTTCGCACTCCGGCTCGACGGCCTCTCGCACACCTTCGCCGCCCTGCCGGACGGCACCTGGCTCGGCCGCGACGGCGACGCCTGGCACGTGCGCGACCACGACCCCGTCGCCGCCTCGCTCACCGGATCCGCGCACGCCGGTGCCGACTCGCTCACCGCGCCCATGCCCGGCACCGTCACCGTCGTGAAGGCCGGGGTCGGCGACGAAGTGGCCGCGGGGCAGAGCCTGTTGGTCGTCGAGGCGATGAAGATGGAACACGTCATCTCCGCCCCGCACGCCGGCACGGTCGCCGAACTGGACGTCACGCCCGGCACCACGGTCGCCATGGACCAGGTGCTCGCGGTCATCACCCCGGCGAAGGACGAGACATGACACTCCCCATGGTCCTGCCGGAAGCGGGCCTGCCCACCCGCGTCCGCATCCACGAGGTCGGCGCCCGCGACGGCCTGCAGAACGAGAAGTCGACCGTCCCGACGGAGGTCAAGGCCGAGTTCGTCCGCCGCCTCGCCGACGCGGGCCTGACCACGATCGAGGCGACGAGCTTCGTCCACCCCAAGTGGGTGCCCCAACTGGCCGACGCCGAGCAGCTGTTCCCGCAGATCAGCGACCTCTCCGTGGACCTCCCCGTGCTCGTGCCCAACGAACGCGGCCTGGACCGCGCCCTCGCGCTCGGCGCGCGTCGCGTCGCCGTCTTCGCCAGCGCCACCGAGTCCTTCGCCAAGGCCAACCTCAACAGGTCCCTCAACGACGCCCTGGCCATGTTCGAGCCAGTGGTCGCGCGGGCGAAGGCCGAGGGCGTGCACGTCCGCGGCTACCTCTCCATGTGCTTCGGCGACCCCTGGGAGGGCGCGGTCCCGGTCGAGCAGGTCGTCCGGGTCTGCCACGCCCTGCTCGACATGGGCTGCGACGAACTGAGCCTGGGCGACACCATCGGGGTGGCGACCCCGGGCCACGTCCGCGCGCTGCTGACCGAACTCGACGTACCGGTCGAGAAGTTGGGCGTGCACTTCCACGACACGTACGGCCAGGCCCTCGCCAACACCTACGTGGCCCTGCAATACGGGGTCACGACGATCGACTCCTCCGCCGGCGGCCTCGGCGGCTGCCCGTACGCCAAGTCCGCCACCGGCAACCTCGCCACCGAGGACCTGGTGTGGATGCTCCAGGGCCTCGGCATCGACACCGGTGTCGACCTCGGCCGTCTCGTCGCCACCAGCGTGTGGATGGCCGACCACCTGGGCCGACCCAGCCCGTCCCGCACCGTCCGCGCCCTCTCCCACCAGGAGTGATCCGAGATGGACCACCGCCTCTCCCCCGAACTCGAAGAACTCCGCCGCACCGTCGAGGAGTTCGCGCACGACGTGGTGGCGCCGAAGATCGGCGCGTACTACGAGCGCCATGAGTTCCCGTACGACATCGTCCGCGAGATGGGCCGCATGGGCCTGTTCGGGCTGCCGTTCCCCGAGGAGTACGGCGGGATGGGCGGCGACTACCTGGCGCTCGGCCTCGCGCTGGAGGAACTCGCGCGCGTGGACTCGTCGGTGGCGATCACCCTGGAGGCCGGCGTCTCGCTGGGCGCGATGCCGCTGCACCTGTTCGGCACCGAATCCCAAAAACAGGAATGGCTCCCCCGGCTGTGCTCCGGGGAGATCCTGGGCGCCTTCGGCCTGACCGAGCCGGACGGCGGCAGCGACGCGGGAGCTACCCGTACGACGGCCCGCCTGGACCCGGACACCGACGAGTGGGTGATCAACGGCACCAAGTGCTTCATCACCAACTCCGGTACGGACATCACGGGGTTGGTGACCGTCACCGCGGTCACCGGTCGCAAGCCGGACGGCAGGCCGCTGATCTCCTCGATCATCGTGCCCTCGGGCACACCCGGGTTCACGGTCGCGGCGCCGTACTCCAAGGTCGGCTGGAACGCCTCCGACACCCGGGAGCTGTCCTTCTCCGACGTCCGCGTCCCGGCGGCGAACCTGCTGGGCGAGCAGGGCCGCGGCTACGCGCAGTTCCTGCGGATCCTCGACGAGGGCCGGATCGCCATCGCGGCCCTCGGGACCGGGCTCGCGCAGGGCTGTGTGGACGAGTCGGTGAAGTACGCGAAGGAACGGGAGGCGTTCGGGAAGCCCATCGGCGCCAACCAGGCCATCCAGTTCAAGATCGCCGACATGGAGATGAAGGCCCACACGGCCCGCCTCGCCTGGCGGGACGCGGCCTCACGCCTGGTGGCCGGCGAGCCCTTCAAGAAGGAGGCGGCCCTCGCCAAGCTGTACTCCTCCACGATCGCCGTGGACAACGCCCGCGACGCCACCCAGATCCACGGCGGCTACGGCTTCATGAACGAGTACCCGGTGGCTCGAATGTGGCGCGACTCCAAGATCCTGGAGATCGGCGAGGGCACGAGCGAAGTCCAACGAATGCTGATTGCAAGGGAGTTGGGACTGGTCGGCTGACCACTCATGCGGAGCGGGTACGGACTCAGCGACCCAGCCGCCGCCGTACCCGCCGGTTGCCCCCCGACCGCGTCGAGGAACCGCCGCCCGGCACCGACCTCGTACGTTGGGCTGATCAACGCGGGCTGTCAGGCTGGTTCCTGGCCCTCGTCCGGATCGTCATACTCCTCGGCGATCCGCAGCCCGAGATCGGATTACCACGAATCCGATCCTGTCAGAACGATCACCATGTCGTCGGGTTCGTCGCCACCGTCTCCGTAAACATCGACCTGGTTCTCCATATTCGGAACGGGAATCAGCATCCTTACTGATTCATTTGGATCTGAAATCCCCAGGGATGCCTGGGGAGGGTCAGCTTCCCCGAGTACACACAGACTTTTCCGATCGGCTGATAGGACCCCTGTATACACTGTACCGTCACCGGGCCGCTGGCGGCCTGCTGGACCGAGATGAACACTGAGTCCACCCCACCGTGGACCGCATCGGTCCCGGCGTCCCAGCCCTCATGGCTGTCAACGCTCCTAGGCGCGGCAGCAATAACGAGACCGTGCGCAAATCTCGTTGTACACGAAGCGAACAGCATCACCGAGAGTTTCTATCCGTTTGGTTTCCACACCGGGAAGTCACAGCCCTCCTTGAGTGAGATTTCGATGGAATCATGGGCACGTTATGAAAAAGGCCTCCTCCGCCAAGTTTGACGGAGGAGACCTTGACGGAAGGGAAGCCAAGTACCTTCGCAGGTCCGGCCAGCCTGCAACTTGCAGGCTAGCCTGTAGAGACCTTCAGCATTCCATGACTACAGACCTAGCGCCTGCCTGTCATTAAGCCAGGTAGGAGTACCTGGCCCTCCGGGGTAATTTCCATCGCGATCAGGCCAGATGAGCTGGAGTGCGCTCGGGATTTTTCCGGCGTAAAAGTTGGACGCCTGCACCAGATTCACCGAAGAAAGCTCTTCCGGGACTCGCTGGAACCGCACGGGGAAACCATTCAGGATCTCATCAGAGGACGATCCATCCTGATACCTGACCCCTTCCGCCAGTTCAGCTTCCACTGCCTGGAGGACGCTGACGGATGCATCCTCCGGGAGCCCCACCACCACCACCTCAGGATGACCAAAGGTGGCCGTAAAGCCAATGCTGTAGGCAAATGGAGGGCGAGATGCGTCGGGGTCAAATACCCAAATCCAACTCCAACCCTGATCTGCCACATCTTCACGAATCTTATATTGAATCGAGTCGCTTCCCGATTCGTGCGCTCCAGCCACAGGAGTGACCTCTCAATTGTCGGACTTTTCCCTATTGCAGACCCTGCATAGAACCTGGCCATTGGAGGGATCTCCCGAGCCGCCCTTTGACTTCGGATCGATGTGATCGATCTGCCACTCGTCCGCGGGAGGAGTGACGCCACGCTGTGACTTCTTCGGCGGGATGACTTCAGCTCCGCAAATTTCACACGTGGGAACTCCGTATTTCTCCTCGTTAGTCTCGACGACCTTCTTCTTGCCAGCGGGCGTAAAGTTCTTTCCGGGCCTGCTGCCCGGAGCTCCGCCAACAATTCGACAGGCTTCACCGTTCTGGTTGTGTACCAGAACAGGTGCGGACCCCGCCATCACATAGTACGTGTGCAGTTCACTGACGGTGAGGTTGTGGACGGTCGCCGTCAGCGCCGTCCAGCGCTCCACTGCGGTGATCTGAACCCGGACACCGGCGCTGGTGCGCAGCCAGTCGCCGCTTGTCAGGTCGGTGGCGTCGATCCACTCGCCGAGTTCCGGGACCCAGAAGGGGTGCCCGTCGGTTGCGGTGACGGAGGCGGTCTTGTCGCCCTTGTCTCCGTCGGTGTCGATGGTGACCTTGACGAGGTGCTTGAGGCCCGTGCCCTTGATCTCGGCGGTGACGGTCTCGGTCTTGGTCTGGCCGGTTTCGGGGTCGGTGGCGAGGACCTTGTCGCCGATGTCGACGTCTTCGATCTTCTTGGTGGTGCCGTCGGCCATCAGGACGAGGGTGCCGGGTGTGAAGCTGTTGGGCTTCTTGACCGTGCAGGCCTCCACGGCGTCCTCGGCGGCCTCCGCCGCCTTCCTGCTCTTCCGCCAGTCCTTGAACCCGGCCCAGAGCTTCTTGCCCAGCCCCACGATCCGCTTGCCCAGGGCGTACGCCTTGTCGATGCGGTACCAGTACTTGGAGACGAGCTTGCCGACCGGGCCGCCGCCGATGAGGGAGGTGATGACGTTCGCCGCGGTGGCGCCGCAGGCGCCGAGGTTGCCGGTGGTGAAGCAGTCCAGGGCGTCGGTGATGCCGAGTTCGTCGGCGATGATCTTGCCGAGTTCCTTGGCGACCGCGATGGCCCGCTGCTTGGCCTCTTTCTCGGCGTCCCGTGCGAGGTCGGCCTTGGCGTCGGCCTCGGTGTAGGTGCTGCCAGAGCTGGTGTCCGTCTTGCCGTCGTGGTCGGAGTCGACCCCGCCGCGATGCGTGGAGGGGCCGGGACCGCACTCGTTCCAACCGCCCACACAGTCCGCGAGCCGCAGGCCCGACGGGTCGCTGAAGGTGACCGGGCTGTTGTTGGAGTAGGCGTAGCCGTTGATCTGCTGCGGGTCGCTGTAGTCGATGATCGGGTCGGCCGAGAGGAAGCGGCCGGTGTCCGAGTCGTACTCGCGTGCCCCGAGTGTGGTCAGTCCGGTGGACTCCTGGACGGTGCCGCCCACGAAGCCCTTGTCGTTGACCCAGCCCGACGCGGAGGACGAGGACGCGTCCCGTGTGTTGCCGAACGGGTCCGTGCGGCGGCGCGTCGTCGTGCCTGTCGTCGGGTCGATCGAGAGCTGGGCCGTGCCCTGGTGGTCGGCGGCGAGGAAGTGGACGCCGTCCGTCTCCCGCATCGCGACCGTCGTGCCGCCGAAGGTGTAGTACCGGGTCGTCGTCACCTTCGACGTCGACTTGTCGTAGTGCAGCTCCATGCCGGGCAGATAGAACGTCTTCTCGGTCGGGGTGTTGCGCAGGATGCGCTCGCCCGTCGCGTCGTACTTGTACGACGTGACCGAGCCGTCGGCGTTCGTGACCGTTGCCAGCTCGCCCTGCTTGTCCCAGGCCAGCGACTGGGTGTCGCCGGACAGGACACGCGTGGTGGTGCTGCCGGAGGCGTTGTAGGTGTAGGTGTCCTTGGACGTGACCTCCGGGGTTGTGCTGGTCGCCGCCGTCTTCTCGGTCATCGACGACACCGTGTGCGGGCCGGAGGCGGAGCCGTCCGGGCCGGAGCCCGTCTCGTCGTACGCGTACGTACGCGACGACGTCGCCGCACCGTTCAGACCGTGCCGCGTCTCGCTCGTCCGGTTGCCGATCGAGTCGTAGCCGTATTCCGTCCAGTACGGAGACGTCCCGCCGACCGTCGACGAGGACGCACCGGACGCGCAGGCCGCGTCCGTGCTGCCGGTGCCCTTCGCGCCGTTCGACGCCACCGAGGACGTCCACGTGTCCGTGAGTCGGCGCAGCCCGTCGTAGGTGAAGCACTGCACGTCGCTCGTGCTGTCGGTCGGCGTGTCCGCTATGGAGAGGATGTTGCCGGCGTCGTCGTACGTGTAATTCGCGTCGTACGCAGGGGCCGAGGCACCCTCGACCCGCACCGTCGAGTTGGCCAGCCGGTCCGTGCCCACCTCGTAGGTGTTGTCGATCAGTGCCTTGAGAGACGAGGAGACGCCCGTGTACAGCACGATCTGCTTCAGGTTCGAGGCCGGGGTGTAGGACGCGTCCGCCACATAACGGCCCCCGGACAGGCTGGTCGTGAGACCGACCGGCCGCTGGAGGTCGTCGTAGACGTAGCCGAGCGACTCGGACGCGAGGTCACCGGCCGCCGGCAGGCCTATCCCCTGGGTCGTGCCGTCGTCGTTGTACTGGGCCGTGTACTCGTACGTCCCGCCCAGTTCCGGCTCCGCGGTCTTGGACAGGTAGTACTTCGTCGACACCGGCTTGTAGTCGTTGTCCGCGTCGAGCGTCGGATAGGTCACCGACGAGTAGACCGCGCCGTCCTTGTAGGTGTAGACGCCGTACAACTCGCCCTTGGCGATCGTGTCGTACTTGGTCACCGACAGCCTGGTGCCCGTCGTCGCCTCGCCCTGCCAGGTCGAGACCACGCGGCCCAGTTCGTCGTAGACCGTGGACGTCTTGTCGCCGTTGACGGTGACAGAAGTCTGCTGGTCCAACTCGTCGTACGTGAACGAGGACGAACCCGTGTCCGGGTCCTCGGCGGTCAGCTTCAGGCCGAGCTGGCTGTAGGTGTACTCCCATACGTTGCCCGCGTCGTCCGTGACCTTCGTCAGCCGGTCCGCGTCGTCGTAGCCGTAGGTCGTGGTGACCGTGGCACCGTCGGTCGGGGACTGGATCTGGCTCGTCGTGCGGTCCCGGGCGTCCTTCACGACCGTGGTCTTTGTGCCGCCCGTGGGAGGCGTGGTGGTGACACGGTCGCCGTCGTAGGCGTACGTCGTGCGGTACGCCTCCTCGCCCTGGACCTTGAAGACCGACGCCGTGGTGCGGCCCGCGCCGTCGTACTCCGTCACCGTCTGGCCGTCGAGGTCCGAGTTGATCGGCTCGAAGAGTGTCGAGGACGGGGTACCGGTGGTGTAGTAGGTGTCGTTGGCCTTCACGAGACGGCCGGAGCCGTCGTACAGCGTGTCGGCGACCATACGGCCGCCTTCACCCTCGGTCTGTTCCTGACGGGGCCTCAGGAAGCCGTCGTACAGCGACCATTCGCTGCCGTACGAGGTGCCGTCGTTCTCGATCTTCTGGGTGTGGATGGCGGTCGGAGCGGTGTTGCGGATCAGGTACTCGTACTTGATCGACGCGGTCAGACCGATGCGGTCCGGGAGCCAGACCGAGGTCAGGCGGCCCAGGCCGTCATAGGCCAGCTCGGTGCGCTTGCTGTTCTGGTCCACCTTCGCGCTCGGCACACCCCACTGCGGGGCGTACTCCGTCGACGTCGTCCAGCCGAGCCGGTTGGTCGTCGTCGCCTTCGTGGCCAGGCCGTAGGTGTCCGTGTACGTGGTCGAGGACGTGTACGCCGTCGACGAGGGCGCCGTCTGGGCGTCCTTGACCACCAGCGGACGGCCGTAGTCGTCGTACGTGGTCACGGCCGTCGTCTGGTACGTCGCCGTCGTGCCGTTGTGCGACTGCAGACGCTTGACCGTGGTCGCGTCGCCCTTGCTCGGGGCCGCGCCCAGCGTCGTCGAACCGTCGTAGTACGTCAGGTCGTCGGAGATGACGTCCTTGCTGCGGTCGGGGGTCGAGGCGCAATCGACGCCGACCTTCTCCACCCGTGACGCGTAGGAGTACAGGTGCAGGCTCACGCTGTCCGCGTACTCGGTACGGGTGCACTGGTTGTCGGCGACACCCACCTCGCCGTCGTCGTCCACCTGGACGGCACGGCCGTAGTCGTCGTACGTGGTCGTGGACTTGGTGTGCCGCCAGCCGCCGGACGACATGGCAACGTACGTGTCGGCCGAACTCCGGCCCACATAGCGGGCCTTGCGGGTGCCGAAGCTCTCGGTCTGGGTCGAGGTCACCGCCGTCCGCGGCACCGTCACCGACTTCTGGGTGATGGCGGAGCCGTTGTAAGTGATCGTCTCCAGCTCCTGGCCGGCCTTCCAGTCGGTGTCCTCGTAGGAGGTGCCGAGGGAGTCGGTGACCGTCGCCGAGCGTCTGTCGCCGTCCTTGTCGACGTCGCCGTCGAGACCGCGGAAGAAGACGTGCTCGGTCTTGGTGTTGGAGGCGGAGTTCGTGCCGTCGGAGGTGACGACCTGGACCCTGCCGTAGCCGCGCCAGTCGCCCCAGGTGCGGTACTCGTCCTTGGTGATGCCGTCGGCCGGGGTCTTCCGCCAGCCCGCGTCACCGACGTATGTGTACGTCGTGACCTGGTCGGCGTTGCCTCCGGTCAGGTCGGTCTGGACGACCGACTCGACGACGTACTTGTGGAACCAGTCGGTGACCGGGTCGGTGGCGCCGGGCGGGTTCCACTTCACCGGGAAGCAGCGCTTGGTGGAGGAGTCCTCCGCCGCGACGTCGGACGAAGTGCACTGCGTTGACGCGTAGTTGACGCTGAGCGTGCCGCCGCTCTCGTTCTTCACTCCGGAGAGGCGGAAGCGGTAGAACGGCTGGAGGTTGTCGCCGGACGTGTCGACACGGTTGGCCAGCTGCTGACCGTACAGCTCGACGGACGGCACGGACGCGTCGGTGCCGACTTTGCCGGTGTGGTCGATGGCGTTCAGCCACAGGGACTTGGAGCCGTCGCCGTTGTCGGTGAAGACGTGGGACAGGCTCCACTCGTCCACTGCGGAGTACGTCGAGTCACCGGTACGAATCTGCGTGGTGATCTTCGTGAGCTTCTTGCGGGTCCAGAACGTGGGCGAGTTCTGGCCCGCGCACTTGGTGTCGACCTTGCAGTTCTGGTCCCACGGCACGTCCGGCCAGTCGGCGGCCGTGTCGTCGGTGAGGTCGGAGGCCTCGCAGTCGGTCAGGTCGCCGATGCAGCGCTCGGCGGTGGTGAAGACGACCCGGGCGGCCGGCTGGGTGGAGTACACCTTGCCCGCGCGCTGGCCGTAGTCGATCCGCTTGAGGTAGCCGCCACGGATGTAGGACTTGCCGTTCTCCGTGGTCTTCAGGCCCTGCGTGTAGTAGTTCGTTTCCGTGCCGTAGTAGTACGACATCACGTTGCCGTGCGGATCGATGACGTGGTCGAGGTTCCAGCGCCAGGCCTGCGTGCAGTACGCGTCCGCGAAGGTGGAGTTGTAGCAGGGCTCGCCGGAGTCGTCGCCGTAGACCGGTTCGGTCCACGTGGAGTTGGTCTCCTCGTTGCCGCTGGCGTAACCGGGCAGCTGGTTCCTGCCGAAGAAGTACTGGGTGCCGTCGGAGGTCGTGATCTTCCAGTACTCGCCGTTGTTGTCGCCGTTGGTGGCACCGGTCAGGTGCTCGACCTTGGAGTTGTCGTCGGAGCTGATCCGCCACTCGCCGGTCGTGTCGTCCTTGACCAGCTGGCCCGAGGTACCGCCGGTGAGGGCGAGTGTGGCGTTGTCGTACGCCCAGCACTGGTCACCGTAGGTGTCGTCGTGGCCGTCGTCGGCGCACGCCTTGTAGCTGCGCTCGATGTAGCCGGGGTCGTAGGAGAAGCCCTGGCCGATCCACGAGCCCTGGTTGTTGGTCGTGGCCGTCTGGCCGTCGATCGACTGGGAGTTGTAGCTCAGACCGACCGTCGGCTGCGCGCCGCCGGGGACCGGCGGGACCGTCATCGGGTAGTTCCAGGTGAACGCGCCGGACGAGGTGTCCACGCCCCACTCGGAGGACGGCGCCAGGCTGGTCGCCTTGTAGTCGCCGCCGTCACCGCTGCTGCCGGAGGTGGCTGCCAGAACGGTGGCGGAGGCGGTGACCGTCTCGGCGTCCAGGAGCTGGGTGGTGGGGCCCGAGGTGTCACCGGCGGCCTGCACGGTCGCGGTGAGCGTCTGCTTCTCCGCGTCGTTCGTGCTCTTCAGGTACGTCGGTGTGGAACAGCCCTTCTTATCGGGCGTCGTCAGTACGCACTCCGGATACTGCGCGAGCCGGAGCCGGGAGCCGTAACCGCCGCCGTAGGCGTCCGCGAAGTCGGCGTAGTCCAGGGTGACTTGGGCAGCGCCCTTGGCGGACTCACCGTCCGTGCGGGCGACGGTGAACAGGACACCGTCGATGCCGGTGGCCTCGGTGGCCTTGCGGCCGAGCACCTCGACGCGGACGGAGTCCGCACCCTTGCCGGAGGACCTGGCGGTCAGCGGCAGGCCCTCGGCCTTGGCCGCCTTGCCGGACAGGCCGATCTCGGCGCTGCCGGCCTTCGGCCAGTGTGTCTCGTCGGCCTGCTTGACAGCGGCCTTCTCGGCCTCGTCGGTCTTCTTGAACTTCTTGGCCTTGACGTTCTTGCCGTCGACAGGGTCGTTCGCCTGTGTCTTCGGCTTGGTCAGTCCCTCGGCGGCCGTGGCCGTGGGCGCGTACTGGGGGAGCAGGCCGATCGACAGGGACAGGCCGAGCAACAGCGCGGCCCGTTTGCGGCCGGTGCGCCAGGCCGGTCGTGCCGACCGGGACCAGGGGGGCGAGGACATGACATCTCCATCGAAGTAGAGGGATGGGGACAGGTGAGAAGGGCGGCCCAGACGTGTGGGCGGACGGCTACGCTGCCGCCCGCCCACACCGGTCGGGTTGTTACGCCGAGGTCTCCTCGATGCTGGCGCCGGCCGGCATGACCGTCACCAGCGTCACCAGCGAGGCGTCCAGCGGACCCTGGTACATCCGGACCTCGTCGACCGCGCCGGAGAAGTACTCACCGGCGGTGCTGCCGGTCAGGGTCCGGCCGACCTGGAGGCTCGTGGTACTGAAGTCCCAGGTGTTGTCCCAGGCGGCGTCGGCCACCGCGATGCCGTTGACGTACAGCAGGACATCACCGAAGACCGCGTTGTAGACGAGCGTCAGGTGGTCGCCGTCACCCTCGGAGCTCGGCAGGTCGCCGGCGTCGAGGGCGGTGGTGGTCACCGGGGACGCGGAGTCCGCGTCGGTCACCACCAGCTGCCAACGGGCGTCGGCCGCCGAGTACTTGACCCTGATCGCGCTGCCGTTGGTGCCGGTCAGCGCCAGTACCGTCTCGTCTGCGGTCGGGTTCGCCGAGGCCAGCCGGGCACGGGCGGTCAGGGTGAAGCTGTCCTGCGCGGAGAGCGGGCCGGTCGCCGCGCGGGTGGCGTAGGCGTCCGTGCCGTTGAGGGCCAGGTGACCGTCGCCCCACAGGGGTTCGGCCGGCGGCGCGCAGTCCGGGTCGGCCTCGGGGTCGCAGGACTCGTCCGGCTGGTAGACGGTGGCGCCACCGCGCAGGGTCAGGCCGCTGCCGCCGCCCGTCTCCGGGGAGACACCCGAAGTGGCCTCGTCCAGCTGCCAGTAGGAGAGCTGGTGCGGCTGGATGCCGCCGATCTCCTGGCCTTCGACGGGCGGGACGACACGGTCGTAGAGCTTTACGTCGGCGACGCTGCCGTTGAGGGGAGCCGTGTAGCCGTCGAGGTCCAGCTTGCGGCCGACCTGTACCGATCCGGAGGAAGTCCAGACGGTGTGCCGGGCCTGGACGTCGTCGGCGACGAGGGTGCCGTTGACGTACAGCATCATCTTGCCGAGTTCGACGTCGTACACGCCGATGAGGTGCGTCCAGCTGCCGACGACAGCCGTCGCGCCGGAGACCTTCCAGGTGCCGAGGGACTCCATGTCGCTCACCGGGATGCGGAAGGTCCAGGAGGCGCTGTCCACGTCGTAGCCGAGTTCGAAGCCGGGCTGGCCGGTGCCGTCCTGGCTGACCACGGTCATGTTCGCGGTGGGCTTGGACGGCAGCATCACCCAGGCGCTCACCGAGAAGGTCGTACCGGTGTCGACGGCGGGCTCGCCCGCGTCCAGGTAGGCGTTGTCGGTGCCGTCGAAGGAGGCCGCGGTGTCGGTGGAGCCGAGCGGCCCCTCGTCTCCGAAGGTGACCCCTGAGCCCGCCGTGGCGTCCGGTGCGCCGCTCGCTCCGGCCGCCTTCGACGAGCCCGCTGTATCACCGAGGGTCCAGGCGGCGACCGGTGCGCGGCCGTCGCTGACCAGGAAGACATGGGATGTCGGTGTCTTCTGCGGATTGCCCGCGCCGTCGATGGCGGTGACGGTCAGGGTGTAAGAGCCCTCGCTCGGCGGCATCCAGCGGATGGTCGCCGGGCCGCCGGTGGACTCCGCGGCCACCGTCCTCGCGGCGCTGTCGGCCTCCGGACCGGTGATGTAGTACTTGTAACCGGTCACGTCGGTGGACGACGAGTCCATCGTGAAGTTCCCATAGTCGCCGACGCCTGCGTGCCAGGCCTCGTCGTCCGGGTACTCGGCGGAAGTGACCGTGGCCGACGCCGGCTTGCTGGTGTCGTAGATGAACTCGCAGCGGGTCTGCGCGCCATCAGTGGACCAGGCGCCGTACGACGTCTGGTCGTAGCCGCGCACCGCCCAGGCGATCGTGGTGTTCGCCGGGATGGTGAAGCCCGCCTCGCCGTCACCGGAGATGTCCGAGCCGATGGTGTAGTAGAAGGTGGCCTGTCCGGTCTGGCTGCCCTTGGTCGCGCCGACCGTCGTCTTCTTCGCCGTGGTGGCGTAGTGGACGACCTCGGTGCCGGAGCTGTTGGTCCAGGTGACCTTGAACTGTGCTTGCAGGGACTCGGTGTTGGAGCCCGTGTCGTTGTGGTCATAGTCCTTGATGACGGCCGTGACCCGGGGCGCTTCGGTGACGTAGTGCTCGGTGGCGTTGCCGTACTCGCAGGAGCCGCCCGGCTTCATCTGCAGGTCGTCCTGGTCGGGCTGGAGCGGCGGCCGGTTGTAGGTGACCTCCAGGTGCGCGTTGCCACAGAAGCGCTTCCAGTAGGAGGTGTCGGACTCACTGCCCGCCTTCAGACGGAACGTCGTGGTGTCCCAGCCGTTGTCGGCGGCCTTCTGGACCGTGCTCGTGACGTCGAAGCGGACGTTCTGGTTCGTCGAGGTGCACGAACCGGCGTTGTCCGTCGGCGACTTGGAACCGATGGTCTCCTTCGACGACGGCTGGTTCGACCAGGTCGTGCCGGAGTTGATCGCGCTCGCCCCACTGCTGTTGACCCGGGCCAGCTGGACCTCGCGTGCGTCGGAGCTGTACGTGAACACCTGGGTCACGGCGAACTGCGCGTCGACGATGTCCTTGTCTTCGAAGCTCGCCGTCGGGACCGCGAAGAACTGGCGCTTGATATCGGTTTGGGCCGCGCAGAGAGCGGACACGTCGGACGGGCACTTGCCGACGCCCTCGTCATCGTCGAACTTCCAGAAGGAGTCGCCCGAGTAGTGCGAGGACACCAGGGCCCAGGCGCTGCGGTTGGCGGTCTTGACCACCGGGTCGATGTAGACCGGGTAGACGGTGTCCGCGTCGGTGAGCAGGTCCTGGTCCGGCGTCAGGGTCAGGGCGTCGCCGGAGACGTCCACGGCGACATCGGAGACCTGGGCGCCCTGGGGCGGGGTGACGTCGGTCGTCGGGTCGGTGGTGGGATCGGCAGTGGCTTCCGAGGTGTCGCCCGCCTGTCCGGCGGAGTCCCACATCAGCGGCTGCGGCGCCTCGAAGACCGTGCCGCCGGAGCCGGTGTCGCTGGCGATGAGCCCGCCGCCCGGGTCCTCCCTCACGTCCAACGACGTGCCGTCGAGAGGGAGTTCGAGCGAGGCCAGCTCGGGGTTGGCCGCCGCCTTCTTGGTCTTGACCACCAGGACGTGCGAGAAGCCCTCCGCGCTCGCGGTGACCTTGAGATCGACGCCGGGCAGGACGTCCGCGTAGGTGGCGGTGGAGCCGTCCAGCTTCGGCTTCGGCAGTTCGCCGGGCCAGCCGAGGGACAGGGCACGCCCGTCCTTCTCGATCGACGCGAACGTCGGGTCGCCGCCACCCGAGAAGGACATGGTCGACAGTGCGGCCTTCGGCGCGATCGTGCCGTTCTTCCGCTTGACCAGGGTGGTGTCGACGTCGGTCCACTCGCCGTTCTTGCGGGTGCGGACGGGCTGGACATACTCCTTGGTCGTGAAGGTGCCGTCGGGGTTGGCGACGGTCGTGCTGCGTTCATCGCGCAGGCTGAGGATCTCGACCGGCTTGCCGGACTTCTCCGCCTTGGCCTGAGCGGCGGTCGGGGAGAGTGCCGGGCTGCCGGTGTCCGTCGCGGCCTCCGCCACGCCGGGTGTGGACACGAGGTTCAGTCCGGGGGTCAGCAGGGCCGCGACGACGACGGCGACGACGGAGCCACGCCGAACCGAGGAGCGGTTCTTCATGATGGTGTGCCTTCTTCTGCTTCTTCTCGGCTCCTCGCTCACCGCATCGCCCCGAGTGCCGCGCCCACGTCGGGCAGTCCGCCGGAGCCGGGCTGGTAGGAGGTGACCCCGGTACTGGTCGTGCCGTCGACGTCGGTCCAGGGCTGGACGTAGAGAACGCCCTTGGACGTGGCCGATTCCTTGCTGTAGGGCACGCCCGTGTAGAGGTAGGTGGATCCGGCGGCGAGGGCCAGGCCCGTGTAGTCGCGGGCCGTCGGCGCGCCGGGCAGTCCGGAGCCGCGGGTGAGGACCTTGTCGTTGGTACCGATGGCCGTGTCGAGCGGCCGGAAGATGTGGACGGCGCCGACGTCCTTGACCGTCGACGTGTCCTTGCCGGGTTCACCGACGGCGAGACGGATCGTGGCCGTGGTGGTCACGACGCTGGTGTCGGTGTTGACGATCGCGACACGCTGACCCATGAAGTCACCAGCGACGGCGTCGCCTTCGACGTCGGCGACACTGTTGTCGAACGCCGCGATCTGCGTGTAGGCCCCGGACGGCTGGATGCGGAGGACCAGGGTCCCGCCGGCGTCCGCAGTGGTTCCGATGTCCTCCCCCGGGATGCCCACCGCGAGCAGTGCATCAGAGTTGTACGTCTGGTCGCTGGGCCGGTAGCCGGTCAGGGAGATCGACTCGCCGAAACGGTCACCGGCCTCTGCGGCTCCGGCGATCCCGGTGTCGTTCTGCCCCAGACCCACGAGTGGCGTGGGCATGCCACCCGAAAGGGTGTGGCTGAAGATCGCGACTCCGCCGGCGAACTCCAGGTCCCCGGCGGCCTCGCCCGGATTGCCGACAGCGAGGTAGCGATTGGTCCCGGCGAGCGAGTAGCCGTATCGGTCGTTCGCCTCGACCGTGCCCGCCACTCCGGCGGAGTTCTGGGAGACGGCGACCGTGGTGCCGCCCTGTGCGTACTCGAAGACCCCGGCGTCGCTGTACGTCGTGCCGTCCACCGGGACGTTCTCACCGGGGACACCGATGGCCAGGTACGGGACACCGCTCGCGGTCGTGCCCGCCTTCAGTGCCTGGCCGAACCAGTCGTAGGCCTCGGTCGTGCTCGCGGAGTCGAACGAGCCCTGGGTGTAGCCCTCGATCGTGGAGCCCGCGCCGATTCCCGCCGCGGTGCCGTGGATGACGTAGATCGCCCCGGCGTCCACGAGTTGCGTGCCGCCGCTGGCGACGTCCTCGTACGGCGTGCCCACGACCAGGTCGGAGCAGCCGTCCTGGTCGGCGTCATAGACGGTGTACGAGGTGCCGAAGCCGTCACCGGCCTCCGGGGCCGCGGACATACCCGTGGTGGCCTGGGAGATCTCGGACACTCCCTTGCCGCCACCGAGCACCACGCGCACGAGCCCGGCCCGTTTGGCGCCGTTCACCGTGGCTTCCGGGTCGGCGAGCACCGTGTCGCCCACGCCGTCGCCGTTGAAGTCGTTCGCCGTTCCTGCCGTACATGTGGCCGCTGCCGCCTGTGGCGACGTGAGCGTCAGACCCCCTGTCGTGGCCAGGAGCAATCCGGCCAATGCGGCCATCCTCCCAGCCAAATGTGTACGCGTACGCACACTCCCCCCTTTGCTTCCCCTTTAGGTGTCCCCACGTTAAGGCGACGCTATGAATGACGTAAGAGGAGACTAAATACGACCTAAATAAAGACCGTCAAGACTGACGGGAAAAATCGGCACACATAGCAATTGCACAGGGTGTGGCGATCTTTGCCTTACGGGTAGCAACGGGAGGGAAGTGGAGCGTTGCCTTGAAGTCGCCATCAATGCGGGCAATTTGGGCGCCATCGAGCCTTCCGGTAACCGTTGCTTCACGAAACATCCACGTGACCGGCGCCAGAAGGTTGTGATAGCTTCATGCATCAACTACGTGTGCTCCGTGCGAAAACCAGGCGCGCGAATCAATTTTTCAGAATACCGCACCGCATCTATTTCCGCAGGCGGCCAGGTAAGAGCCATGGAATGCTCAGGTAAGATCCATGGAATGCCGAGACTCAAGGTCAGTGTCATCGTCCCCGTCTACAACACGGGCAAGTACGTGGACGAGTGCGCCCCGTCACTCCTCGGGCAGAGCCTGCCCGCCGACGAGTACGAGGTGATCTACGTCGACGACGGGTCGACGGATGACACGCTGGGCCGGGTGGAGAAGATCGCCGCCGCACATCCGAACGTCCAGGTCCACACCCAGCCGAACTCCGGCTGGCCGGGCGCCCCCCGCAACCTCGGCATGGCGCACGCGAAGGGCGAGTACATCCAGTTCGTCGACCATGACGACGTGCTCGGGCCGGAGGCCCTGGAACGGCTCTACGACCACGCCAAGCGGAACGACGCCGACGTCGTGCTCGGGAAGATGTCCTCCACGATGGTGCGCCCCCGACGCCTGTTCCGGCATACGGTCGACGCCTGCACGATCGAGAACGACGAGCTGATGCAGAGCCTGACGCCGCACAAGATGTTCCGACGGGCGTTCGTCGAGGAGCACGGGTTGCGGTTCCCGGAGGGGCCGTGGTTCCTGGAGGACCAGCTCTTCGTCGGGGCCGCCTACCTGAAGGCGGAGCGCATCTCGATCCTTGCCGACTACCCCTGTTACTACTGGATGAAGCGGGACGACGGAGGCAACAACACCCGGCACCGGTTCAACCCGCGATTCGGGCTCTTGCCCAACATCCGCACCATCGTCCGGCAGATCAAGGACGGCACCACCCCCTCCAGCGATATCGACGCCCTCCAGAACCGGCTGCTGCACCGCAACTACCACGTCGAGATCCTCTCCCGCGCCCGTGAACCCGAGATCCTCCGCGAGGACCCGGCCGAGCAGCGGGAACGGTTCGAGGCGGCCCGGAAGCTGGCGCTGGAGGAGTTCCCACCAGCCGTACGCGAAGGGCTGCCGGCCGTGTCCCGGCTGCGGGCCCAACTCCTTGAGGACGGTTACTTCGACGGGGCCGTGGCGCTCGCCGAACGCGTCCGCGAGGTGAAGGCCCGCAGCGCCATCGACGGACTGCGCTGGGAGGACGGCCGACTCGCCGCCGACCTCACCCTCGATCTGCTGCGCGGCGACGGTGAGCCCCTCACCCTCGTCGAGCGGGACGGCAAGTGGTGGCTGGACCCCCGGTTGATCGACGGCGTACCCGGCACCGAGGACGGCTGGGAGGTCCGCGATCCGTTCCGGCTGGCGTACGCGGAGGTGGTCGTGAAAGACCGGGACCGTGAGGACTGGTGGTACCCGGAAGGCGACCTGGAGGTGCGGCTGGAGTCGCTCGGGGAGGGACGGTACCGGATCGTCGCTCGCGGACAGCTGCTCCTCGATCCCGAGCGGCTGGCCGGCGGCCGGCCCTTGCAGCGCGGGGTGCACGACGTGTGGGCGTACGTCCAGCTGCTGGGCGTGGACCGGATGTTCCACGTGACCGGGAACGGCGAGCCGTCCGCCCCGGCTGTGTCGGGCCCCGCGCTGACCGGCGGCCGCCTCGCGATCCCCTACTGGACGGTCAAGGGCCAGCTCGCCCTAGACATCGAACAGCGGCTGCGCAGACTCGGCCCCGACACGGCCGCTCTGGCGGCCGCGAACCCCGCCCGCGCGAGACGCTCGCTCGGCCTGCCCTACCTGGCCGCCGCCCCGGGCAGTGCCCCCGTCCCTGTCAAGGTCACCGTCTCCACCGTGACCGTCGAGGCCAAGCTGGCCCCCGGCCCCGATGGCACCGCACGCCTCCGTCTCCCGGCCCGTCTCAGGAAGCTCCCCGACGGACGCCACCCCGTCACCCTCCCGAAGGCCGGGACCCCGCTCGCGTACGTCGTCGTCCGGGACGGCGACGTGCTGCGGCTGGAGGGACCCGCGTACGAGGCCGGCGGCGGCCGTCGGTTCCTCGACGCGGTCGGCGACAACCGGCAGGTGCGGCGGGTGCGGGGGCGGCTGGGCCGGTAAGGAGCAGCACTGTCGACCCGCCTTTTTGTGGACGTGGCCCGACACTCGGCACTCAGCCCACCAACCTCAACGCGCGATCAGTATCCGCTGCGCCGCATCCGCACCCTCCGTCCGCATGCGGGCAACCTGGTCCTCGTCCATGAGATCCTGTCCGCCGTGTAGTTGCGAGCACGGGTCGGCCACACGGTGCGGGACATCAGTGCAGACCCGCTCGGCGCCTGCGGCCTCGGTGGATGTGAGCACTGGTGTCCAGGAGCCTCCATCATCCGGTGGGCGTCGACACCTCCCTGTCCGGGGGTAGTTGCACCACGGACGCAATGCGCTCCCCAGCGTCGAACCCTGGAGCAGCTCGCATCGCCCCCGAGACCCGGCTGTGGGCGCCGGTCCTGTCGGTGTTCGAGGCCGATGCGGAACATCTGGGGATCTTCGAGCACATCGTCCGGCTCGATGTCATCCATACCGTCGACCTCGACCATCCAGCGATGCTCGCTGTGGGACAGCTGCGCGGGGGCGGGGTTCCGCCAGGCATCGCGGCCGCCGTTCACGCCGAGCACATCGGTGCCCCTCTTCGACCTCACTCGCTGACAGCGGGCGAACAGCCGAGACCGCCCAGGTTGATCAGCCCGCTCGGCCACCGATGCCGATAGAGCACGGGCCTTCGTCAGGCGGCCGGCCGGGCCGTCAGGCGCCGCCGGCCTCCGCCTTCCCGTAACGCCGGAACTCCCCCGTCTCCACCACCCACGGCCCGAACGGCACCGCGTCCCCGAAGATGTACGGGTCCTTGCGGCTGTAGCGACCCCTGCAGGGGTCCGAGTGGACCTCGATGGTGCCGGTGCGAGGATCGACGATCAGGTAGTGGTCAATGCCCATGGCGGGGTACTCGGTGAGTTTCTCGCCGTAGTCGTTGTTCGGGTTGGACGGCGAGACGATCTCGATGACGGCCAGGACCTCCTCGGCGGCGACGGTGAGCCCTTCCTCATCGAGTACATGCTCTGGGATGACGACGGCGTCGGGCCGGCGCATACGGCCGATCGCCGGGTGTTCGATCTCGGGGCCGTTCTCGCAGATGTAGCCGGGGCGAGTGGAGGGGAGCTGCTCGTTGAGCTGGTTGCGAATGCGGCGCACGATGCCCTCGTGGCGCTTCGAGGGGCTCATCATCGCGAGGAGCGGGCCGGACGGGCCGATCTCGACGTGCCAGGTCCCCTCAAGGCGTTCGGCATACGCGGTGAGGTCTTCGGCGATCGCGCGCATCTTCGCGTAGTCCATGCGCCAAGGATACCGAGCGGCTCGCAGCACGCCCGGGCAGCCGCGATCAGGCCGAACCGGAAACCCTCCAAACTGACAGTGAAATCAAGGGAGTTCGGGCTCACCAGCTGAGCACCACGCTCCACAGCACACCCACAGCTTTGATTCGAAGGGGCCCGCCCCCTGGACAAGATCTGAGGTTAGGCTAACCTATCTTCGAACTCGTCCGGCGGGCGCTCCGCCCTGTTCGAAAGCAGCCACACATGTCCAACGCCAGAGCCTCCCACCTCACCCGCCGTGGCATCCTCGCCGCGGGCGGCGCACTCGGCCTCGGGGCCGTGCTCGCGGCATGCGGTGACGACGACGCGAGCAGCGAGGGCTCGAGCACGGAGACGACGGCCGCCGCGTCCGGCCCGTGGACGTTCAAGGACGACCGCGGCACGACCGTGAAGCTGGACAAGGTCCCCACGAAGATCGTCGCCTTCGTCGGCGTCGCCGCCGCGCTCTACGACTACGGCATCGAGGTCAAGGGCGTCTTCGGCCCGACCAAGACCAAGGACGGCAAGGCCGACGTGCAGGCCGGCGACATGGACGTCAGCAAGCTGACGGTCTTCGGCAATGTCTGGGACCAGTTCAACGTCGAGGAGTACGCGGCGTTCGCCCCCGAGGTCCTCATCACCACGATGTTCGACGACGCGGGCACCCTCTGGTACGTCCCCGCCGCCTCCAAGGACAAGATCGCCAAGCTCGCCCCGAGCGTCGGCATCTCCGTCTACGACCGCCAGATCACCACGCCGCTGCAGAAGGTCTGGGAGCTGGCCGAGTCCCTGGGCGCCGACATGACGGCCACGAAGGTCACCGACGCGAAGAAGAAGTTCGAGGAGGCCTCCGAGCGGCTGCGCGCGGCCGCCAAGGCGCACCCCGACATCAAGGTGCTGGCCGGTTCCGCCGCGCAGGACGTCTTCTACGTCTCCGGCTCCAACCTCTCCGTCGACCTCGAGTACTTCAAGGCCCTCGGCGTGAACTTCGTGGAGCCCTCGGCTTCCGTGCTGAAGGCTTCCGGCGGCTGGTTCGAGAACCTGAGCTGGGAGAACGTCGACAAGTACCCGGCGGACATCATCATGATGGACGACCGTACGGCGACCATCCAGCCGGCCGACATCACCGAGGCGACCTGGAAGAAGCTGCCCGCAGTCAAGGCCGGCCAGGTCATCTCCCGCTCCCCCGAGCCGATCCTGTCGTACGACAAGTGCGTCGCGATGGTCGAGAACCTCGCGAAGGCCATCGAGACGGCCAAGAAGGTCAGCTGACCCCTCACCCCTTCCTGAGCCTCAGGAGCCTCATATGACTACGGCCGTGGCCGCCCCGTTCCGTTTCTTCTCCCTCCAGGTGGCACGGACGAGGCGGCTCGGCCCGTCTCTGGTCCGGGTGAGCTTCACCGGCGCGGACCTCCAGCACTTCCTCTCCGACGGCCGCGACCAGTCGCTGTCGCTGTTCGCGCCCGCCGAGGGCCGCACCGAGCCCGGGGTTCCCGTCGAACTCGGCGACGGCTGGTGGCAGGCCTGGCGCGAACAGCCCGACGGGGTACGGGCCGTGATGCGGTCGTACACCCTGCGGAGCCTGCGCCGGGACCCCGACGAGATCGACATCGACTTCGTGCTGCACGAGCCCGCCGGGCCCGCCTCCCGGTGGGCCGCGCGGGCGTCCGCCGGGGACCGGGTGCAACTGCTCGGCCCGGCGATCGCCGACAACCGCGCGATCCGGTTCCGGGCGCCCGAGGACACCGATCTCGTGGTGCTGTGGGGCGACGAGAGCGCCCTGCCCGCCGTCTCCGCGATCCTCGAAACGCTCCCCGCCGGGCAGCCCGCGCGCGTCTGGCTGGAGGTGCACGACGCCGGGGACATCCAGGACCTGGCGACGGAGGCGGACGCCGAGATCACCTGGCTCGTGGGCGAGAAGGCGCTCGACACCATCCGGGAGGCCCAACTCCCGCCCGCCGAGCGGCCGTACGTCTGGATCGCCGGTGAGTCCGGGTGCGTGAAGGAGCTGCGCCGGCACTTCGTGCGCGAGCGCGAGGTCGACCGGCGCCGGGTCACGTTCGTGGGGTACTGGCGCCAGGGCCTGACCGAGGAACAACTGCGCGAAAGCGGCGAGTAGTTCCCACTGTGTCCAGAGTGACGACGGTCACGGCGGAGGCCCGGTTTCGTTCACGTTAATTAGGTTAGGCTTACCTAAGTTGAAGCCGGGGTTCCGCCCCGCTCCTGCCCGTCCGCACGGACTGTCCCCACCGGAGGACCCCCTCATGCGCTCGCACCTGCTCAATGACACGACCGCGGAGCAGTACCGCCGCTCCGTGACCGAGGGAATCGAGCGGGTGGCGGCCAAACTCGCCACCACCTCCCGTCCGTTCACCGGCGTCACCGTCGACGCCCTCTCCCCCCGCATCGAGGAGATCGACCTCGACAAGCCCCTGCTGGACACGGCGGCGGTGCTCGACGAGCTGGAGGACGTCTACCTCCGCGACGCGGTCTACTTCCACCACCCCCGCTACCTCGCCCACCTCAACTGCCCGGTCGTCATCCCGGCCGTGCTCGGCGAGGCGATCCTCTCCGCCGTTAACTCCTCCCTGGACACCTGGGACCAGTCGGCCGGCGGCACCCTCATCGAACGCAAGCTGATCGACTGGACGACCGCGCGCATCGGTCTCGGCGACAACGCGGACGGCGTGTTCACCTCCGGCGGCACCCAGTCCAACCTCCAGGCGCTGCTGCTGGCCCGCGAGGAGGCCAAGACCGACAGCCTGGCAAAGCTCCGCATCTTCGCCTCCGAGGTCAGCCACTTCAGCGTGAAGAAGTCGGCCAAACTCCTTGGCCTGAGCGCCGATTCGGTGGTCTCCATCCCCGTCGACCACGACAAGCGCATGCAGACCGTCGCCCTCGCCCGTGAGCTGGAGCGCTGCAAGAAGGACGGCCTCGTCCCCATGGCCGTCGTCGCCACCGGCGGCACCACCGACTTCGGCTCCATCGACCCGCTGCCCGAGATCGCCGAACTGTGCGAGCAGTTCGGGGTCTGGATGCACGTCGACGCGGCCTACGGCTGCGGACTGCTCGCCTCGGTCAAGTACCGGCACCGCATCGACGGCATCGAGCGCGCCGACTCGGTCACCGTCGACTACCACAAGTCCTTCTTCCAGCCGGTGAGTTCGTCCGCCGTGCTGGTCCGGGACGCGGCCACCCTGCGGCACGCCACCTACCACGCGGAGTACCTGAACCCGCGCCGGATGGTGCAGGAACGTATCCCCAACCAGGTGGACAAGTCCCTCCAGACCACCCGCCGCTTCGACGCCCTCAAGCTGTGGATGACCCTGCGGGTGATGGGCGCCGACGGCATCGGTGAACTCTTCGACGAGGTCTGCGACCTGGCCGTCGAGGGCTGGAAGCTGCTCGCCGCCGACCCGCGCTTCGACGTCGTGGTCGAGCCCAGCCTGTCCACCCTGGTCTTCCGCTACATCCCGGCCGCCGTCACCGACCCGGCCGCGATCGACCGCGCCAACCTGTACGCCCGCAAGGCCCTGTTCGCCTCCGGCGACGCGGTGGTCGCGGGCACCAAGGTGGGCGGCCGCCACTACCTGAAGTTCACCCTGCTCAACCCCGAGACGACGGCCCGGGACATATCCGCCGTCCTCGACCTGATCGCCGGCCACGCCGAGCAGTACCTGGGAGAGTCCCTTGACCGCGCGTCCTGAAGTCCCGAACAAAACCCACGACTTCGTGGGGATCGGGCTCGGCCCGTTCAACCTGGGCCTCGCCTGTCTCACCGAACCCATCGCCGAACTCGACGGTGTCTTCCTGGACTCGAAGCCCGACTTCGAGTGGCACGCCGGCATGTTCCTGGACGGCGCCCACCTCCAGACCCCGTTCATGTCGGACCTGGTCACCCTCGCCGACCCGACCTCGCCGTACTCCTTCCTCAACTACCTGAAGGAGAAGGGGCGGCTGTACCCGTTCTACATCCGCGAGAACTTCTATCCGCTGCGGGTGGAGTACGACGACTACTGCCGCTGGGCCGCGAACCGGCTGAGCAACGTGCGGTTCGGCACGACGGTCACCGACGTCCGGTACGAGGACGAGCTGTACGTCGTGACGACCGGGGCCGGTGACGTGTACCGCGCCCGGCGGCTCGTCCTCGGCACCGGTACCTCCCCGCACTACCCGGCGGCCGTGCGCGGTCTGGGCGGCGACTTCTTCCACAACTCCCGCTATGTGCAGCACAAGCGGGAGCTCCAGCAGAAGGAGTCGATCACGATCGTCGGCTCCGGGCAGTCCGCCGCCGAGATCTACTACGACCTGCTCTCCGAGATCGACGTCCACGGCTACCGGCTGAACTGGGTCACCCGCTCGCCGCGCTTCTTCCCCCTCGAATACACCAAGCTCACGCTGGAGATGACCTCCCCGGAGTACATCGACTACTACCGCGAGCTGCCCGAGGCCACCCGCTACCGGCTCACCGCCGAGCAGAAGGGCCTGTTCAAGGGCATCGACGGCGACCTGATCAACGAGATCTTCGACCTGCTCTACCAGAAGAACCTCGGCGGCCCGGTCCCCACCCGGCTACTCACCAACTCCTCGCTGAACAGCGCGACTTACGAGAACGGCACGTACACGCTCGGCTTCCGCCAGGAGGAGCAGGAGAAGGACTTCGCGATCGAGTCGCAGGGCCTGGTCCTGGCCACCGGCTACAAGTACGCCGAGCCGGAGTTCCTCGCCCCGGTCAGGTACCGGCTGGTCTACGACTCCCACGGCAACTTCGACGTCGCCAGGAACTACGCGATCGACGTGACGGGCAGAGGCGTCTTCCTCCAGAACGCCGGTGTCCACACGCACAGCATCACCAGCCCCGACCTGGGCATGGGCGCGTACCGCAACAGCTGCATCATCCGCGAGCTGCTCGGTACGGAGTACTACCCGGTCGAGAAGACGATCGCCTTCCAGGAGTTCTCGGTATGACCTTCACGTTCCGCCCCCTCGACCCGCTGAAGGACGCCGAGTTGCTGCACGGCTGGGTCACCCACCCCAAGGCCGCGTACTGGATGATGCAGGACGCGAAACTGGAGGACGTCGAGCGCGCGTACATGGAGATCGCCGCCGACGAGCACCACCACGCGCTGCTCGGTCTCGACGAGGCCGGCATCCCGGTCTTCCTGATGGAGAAGTACGACCCCGCCCACCGCGAACTCGTCGGCCTGTACGAGCCGTTGCCGGGCGATGTCGGCATGCACTTCCTCACCCCGGCGACCGACACCCCCGTCCACGGCTTCACCCGGTCCGTCATCACCGCCGTGATGGCCCACCTCTTCGAGGACCCGGCGGTCGAGCGGGTCGTCGTCGAGCCGGACGTCTCCAACAAGGCCGTCCACGCCCTGAACGAAGCCGTCGGGTTCGTGCCCGAGCGCGAGATCCAGAAGCCGGAGAAAATGGCCCTGTTGAGCTTCTGCACGAGGGATCGCTTCTTTAAAATTCAACACAGCCTGGCGGCGACGGGAGTGGCCGCATGAGCCTCGCCGACGCCGTCGCCCATCTCTCCCCCGAACGCTGGGAGTCGGCCAACCGTCTGCTGATCCGCAAGGGCCTCGCCGAGTTCGCGCACGAGCGGCTGATCGAGCCCGAGGAGACCGACAAGGACCAGTACGTCGTCCGCAGCGACGACGGCAAGACCCGCTACGACTTCACGGCCGTCCGCCGCGCCCTGGACCACTGGCAGGTCGACGCCGACTCGATCACCCGCCACCGCGACGGCACCGAACTGCCGCTCGCCGCGCTGGACTTCTTCATCGAGCTGAAGAACACCCTCGGTCTGAGCGACGAGATCCTGCCGGTCTACCTGGAGGAGATCTCCTCCACCCTCTCCGGCACCTGCTACAAGCTCACCAAACCGCAGATCCCGGTCGCCGAGCTGATCCGCTCGGGCTTCCAGGAGATCGAGACCGGCATGACCGAGGGCCACCCCTGCTTCGTCGCCAACAACGGACGGCTCGGCTTCGGCATCCACGAGTACCTCTCGTACGCCCCCGAGACGGCGAGCCCGGTCCGCCTGGTCTGGCTCGCCGCGCACCGCTCGCGCGCCGCGTTCACGGCCGGTGTCGGCATCGAGTACGAGACCTTCGTACGGCAGGAGTTGGGCGCGGAGACCGTCGAGCGCTTCGACGGCGTCCTGCGCGAGAAGGGGCTCGACCCCGCCGACTACCTCCTCATCCCCGTCCACCCCTGGCAGTGGTGGAACAAGCTCACCGTCACCTTCGCCGCCGAGGTCGCCCGCGGCCTCCTGGTGTGCCTCGGCGAGGGCGACGACGAGTACCTCGCCCAGCAGTCCATCCGGACCTTCTTCAACAGGTCGCACCCGGAGAAGCACTACGTGAAGACGGCCCTGTCCGTCCTCAACATGGGCTTCATGCGCGGACTTTCGGCCGCCTACATGGAGGCGACCCCGGCGATCAACGACTGGCTGGCCGGCCTCATCGAGGGCGACCCGGTGCTCAAGTCGACGGGCCTGTCGATCATCCGCGAGCGGGCCGCCGTCGGCTACCGGCACCTGGAGTACGAGCAGGCGACGGACCGCTACTCGCCGTACCGCAAGATGCTCGCCGCGCTGTGGCGCGAGAGCCCGGTGTCCTCGCTCCAGGAGGGCGAGCAGCTCGCCACGATGGCCTCTCTCGTCCACATCGACCACGAGGGCAACTCCTTCGCGGGCGCGCTGATCGAGCGGTCCGGGCTCACCCCCACGGACTGGCTGCGCCGCTACCTCAAGGCGTACTACACCCCGCTCCTGCACAGCTTCTACGCATACGACCTGGTGTTCATGCCGCACGGCGAGAACGTCATCCTGGTCCTCAAGGACGGTGTGGTGGAGCGGGCGATCTACAAGGACATCGCCGAGGAGATCGCCGTCATGGACCCGGAGGCGGTGCTGCCGCCGACGGTCGAGCGGCTGCGCGTCGAGGTCCCCGAGGACAAGAAGCTGCTGTCCATCTTCACGGACGTCTTCGACTGCTTCTTCCGCTTCCTCGCGGCCAACCTCGCCGCCGAAGGGGTGCTGGAGGAGGAGGACTTCTGGCGGACGGTCGCCGAGGTCACCCGTGACTACCAGCACGCGGTGCCCGAACTCGCCGACAAGTTCCGGCAGTACGACATGTTCGCGCCGGAGTTCGCGCTGTCCTGCCTCAACCGGCTCCAACTGCGCAACAACAAGCAGATGGTGGACCTCGCCGACCCGGCGGGCGCGCTCCAGCTGATCGGCACGCTGCGCAACCCGCTGGCCGGGCTGTGAGCAGCCCCGACTGACCGACGGGTCCCGGGAGTACGGTCCTCCCGGGACCCGTCCTTTTCCGGCTCTTCTTCCGTCACTTGAGCACACGGTGTGCACAGCATCGTCATAGTGAGTGCCACTACGGTCCACACCTTGCCGTGACCGTGACCGCGCTCCTGGGGGAGACGAGACGATGATGTCCGAGCACACGCCACAGCAGACTCCGCACGGGGAGGACGTGTCGGCCGTCCACGCCTACGCGGGGGCGTTCTGCGGCAGACCGGGCACCGCGGCCGACCTCGCCGGGCAGGTGCTGGCCGGTCAGCAGGGGCCGGTGGAACGCCTCGACCTCCTGGCCGACGTACGGCGGACGGCCTTCGGGTGGCTGCGGGACGGGCGGGAGTCGCTGCTGCGGCCCGGGTTCCGGGACTGGGCGCAACGGGCGGGCGAGACGTACGGCACGCGGGACACACTGCGGCGGGCGGAACAGGACTCGCTGCTGCTGCGGGCGTACGGCGAGCTGGCGGAGCAGCCGAGGGTGGCGCTGTGGCTGTGCCTGGCGGAGGACGAACCGGGCTTCGCGGCACAGGTGTTGGGTACGTCGGTGGAGTTCGCGTCGGGCCTGGCGGCCTCCGCGCGCTCCCGGCTCGCCGACACCTTCCTGCGCCTGCGCGCCGAGCACACGTCCGACGCCCGCTGCGTCCACTACGGCGGCATGCTCGGCGCGATCGCCCGCGGCACACACCGCGAAACCCCACCGGACCTACGCCGCCACCTGTCCACCTGCGACTTCTGCACGCAGGACATCACCCTCCTGACCACCCTCACATCAGCCCCCGAGGAGGAGCTACGGCCCCTGCTGATCGACCGGTTACTGGTGTGGGGCGGTCCGGGGTACCGAGCGGCCCGTGATCCGAAGGGTCAGGAAGGGGCCGAGACGGCGGGCAAGAGCACGGAGGAACCACCGCGGGGAGCGTCACGTACAGAAGCGGAGCCCACCGACTCTGCCGACAGCACCGATCGGGTCGTCCCTACCGAGGCGCCCAGCAGTCCCCCGTCCCCGTCCGTCCCGACCCCGAACTTCCCCACCCCACCCGGCGGCTTCCCCGTCACCCCCTCCGGCTTCCCCACCGCACCCGGCGCCCCCAGCCCCCGTCCCGCCGATCCCGCCCCCCGGCGGCCCGTGTTCGCGATCACCGTCGCCGTGGTGGTGACCGCCGTCGCCACCACCGTGGCGTTGCATCTGCTGACCGGTACCCGGCAGAGCGGGGAGGCCGTGAACGCGTATGGGCCGCCGCCCTCGCGGCCCCCGACCGGTCCGTCGGCGTCCGCTTCCGCGTCGCCCGGCACCGGGGCCGTGCTCGCCACCGTCGAGCTCAAGAGCGCCTCCGTGACGGGGAGTTGTGTGACCGGCGGCGCCGACCGGACCCAGGACACCGCCCCCGCACCGGCCCCCTGCGACGGCAGCGACCGCCAGCGGTGGAAGGTCGTCGGCCTCGGCAGCGGCGCCGTCAACCTCCAGCACGTCGCCTCGGAGTTCTGCCTCGACATCGCGGGCTACCGCGCCCCCGGCGACCCCATGCAACTACGGCCCTGCGCCTACCTCCAGGGCGCCGACGCCCCCTACCCGGAGGACCAGGCGTTCCTCCTCAAGACCCACCAGGACAGGACCTTCAGCCTGGTCTGCCAGGACAACCCCGGCATCTCCGTGGGCATCAGCAACGGCGAACTGCGCATGCTGTCCACCACCCCCGCCCGCCAGGCCACCCGCTTCGCCCTCGACGACAGCCTCACCACAGCGGTAACCACCGACTGAGCCCCGAATGCCAGAATTTCCCCATGGCGGAAATCCTCCAGAAGGACGGCACCTGGGTCTTCGACGGCGACGCGCTGCGCCTGACGCCGGGAAGAGACAAGAACGTCAGCCTGTTCCGCAAGGCGCTCGGTGAACTGGTCATCCCCCTGGGCGCGTTGGCCGGCGTCTCCTTCGAGCAGGGCAAGCGGTCCGGCCGCCTCAGGCTGCGCCTGCGCGACGGCGCCGACCCACTGCTGCACGCGACCGGCGGCCGCCTCACCGAACCGCACGACCCGTACCAACTGACCGTCGACGCGGACCGCTACGGCGTCGCCGAGTACTTCGTCGACGAGGTCAGAAACGCCCTGCTCCTCGACCAGGTCCCGACCGACCCGGTGACGCAGTACCTGCTCCCCGGCCCGGCCGTCCCCCTCTCCGTCTCCGCGGGCGACGGCACCGCCGGCTTCGACGGCGAGCACATCCGCCTGGAGTGGAACTGGAAGACGGAGGACGCGAAGGCCGCCGCGGGCAGCCGTACGTTCTCCGTCTCCGACATCGTCGCCGTGGAGTGGCAGCCCGCCGCCGGCCTGGAGAACGGCCATCTGCGCTTCACCGTGCGGCACGCCCCGACCAAGGCCCCGCCGAAGTACGACCCCAACGCGGTGGAGCTGTGGGGCTTCAAGAAGGACCCGCTGATGGCGCTGGTCGCGGCGGCGGTCCAGGCCAGGCTTCCGCACCCGGCCCGGCCCGCCGCCCTCGACGTACGCCCGCGGCACGACGTACGACCGGAAACGCCTTCCCCTCCGGTCGCGTCCGCCGAGGACGGCCATGACGCCCTCCTGCGCCGTCTGCGCGAGCTCGGTGAGCTGCACCGCACGGGTGTGCTGACGGACGAGGAGTTCACGATGGCCAAGCGGGCGATCCTCAAGCGGATGTGATCCGCTTTGAAATACGCCTACTTCGCCTTGCGCGCCACCGTGAAGTGGTCCACGCGGTCCCCCGTCTCGGCGATCCCCGACACCTTCAGCTTCGCGTAGTGGCCGCGCGGGGCGGGCTCCACGTCCACGCGCAGGAAGGAGTAGTTGAGGTAGCGCACCCGGGACCAGGCGACGGTCTCGTTGACCTTGCCGTCCTTGGTGTTGATGAACGAGGCGACCGAGTCGACCTCGTTGACGTGCCCCTCGTAGGAGTCCGGCGCGGAGAAGGCGTACAGGCTGCGGCCCGCGGCGCCCGCGGTGACGTAGACGACGCCCTCGGTCTCGGGGTACGCGGTCTCGCCGATCGGCAGCTTCTTGACGACCTTGTCGCCCTTGATGACGTCGGTGCGCTCGTACTGGTGGTTGTGGCCGTTGATGACCAGGTCCACCGTGTACTTCTCGAACAGCGGCACCCACTCCTGGCGCACGCCCCCCTCCGAGGCGTGCGCGGTGGAGGTGCAGTAGGCGCAGTGGTGGAAGAACACGACGATGAAGTCGACGTCCTTGGAGGCGCGGAACTTCTTCAGCTGCGCCTCGAACCACTTGGTCTGGGTGCCGCCGGAGATCCCGAGGTTGGCCGGGATCTCGTACGAGATGTCGTTGGCGTCGAGCGAGATGATCGCCGTGTTGCCGTAGACGAAGCTGTAGACGCTCGGCAGGTTCTTCGCGTCCGGGCCGTTGTCGGGCAGGCTCCAGCGGGCCTCCTCGCCGCCGTAGCCGTTGGGCGAGTACCAGGCCTCCATGTCGTGGTTGCCGTAGGCCGGCATCCACGGCACGGACTTGGCGACGGACTCGGTCTGGGCGAGGAACTGGTCCCACACCCGGGAGTCGAAGCCGGTGTCGGCGGTCTTGCCGGCGCCCGCGGGGTCGGCGTAGCAGATGTCGCCGGCGTGCAGGTGGAAGGCCGGGTTCTGGCCGAGGAGCAGGCTGTTGTTGGCCAGGCCGTGGTAGCCGACGCCCTCGTCGCCGAAGGCGGTGAAGGTGAAGGGCTCCTTGCGGGCGGGCGCGGTGGTGAAGGTGCCCAGGGTGCCCGCGAGGTGCGCCTCGGCGGGGTCGAAGCCCTGGTGGCCGACGCCGTAGTAGTACGTCTTGCCCGGCCGCAGATGGGTCAGCTTGGCGTGGACGTAGTACTGCGTGTGGTCGCCGCTCGCGCCGACGCCGGCCGGCGTGTACAGCGTGCGCACCTCGGCCTCGATCTTGCGCGAGAGGTCCCAGGGGCGGGCGCCGATGCGGACGAAGGGCTTCTTCACCGCGACCGGGACCTGCCACGAGATCGTCATCTCGGTGCTGGCGTCGTTGCCGAAGGCGAGGTGGCGGCCGAAGGGGGCGACCAGGGCGCCGTCGACGGTCGCGGTGGAGGCGAAGGTCTGGGTGGGCGTGGCGGCCTGGGCGACGGCGCCCGGCACGAACGCGCCACCGGCGACGGCGCCCAGGG
This sequence comes from Streptomyces sp. NPDC047072, assembly GCF_040643855.1. Taxonomy (NCBI): domain Bacteria; kingdom Bacillati; phylum Actinomycetota; class Actinomycetes; order Kitasatosporales; family Streptomycetaceae; genus Streptomyces; species Streptomyces sp. NPDC047072. Next base: position 39,866 of record NZ_JBEYVC010000055.1, read on the forward strand.
TGACCGCGCCGCCTCTCATCATCGTGCGCCGGGAGAATCTGGCGCGCAGGTATTCGTGCTGCTCGGCCATGCTCATGCGCTCGGCGAGCTGCTCGGGTACTCCCATGCGAGGAATGTCCATGGCGTCTGAAACTCGTCTCCTCGGGCGACGGGCTGCAAGACACAGGATGGACAGTGTGCGAACAGCCCCCCATAAGACTTTCAACAGCAGCTTGCCCGATATCGGGCAGGATTCTTGCGAAACACTCCGAGGTACTTCAGGATCTACCGGGTGCACGACGACCTTGTTGATCATCTGATGCGGTCCACGCCCCTGAGCCGGGGCGAGGCACTGCGCGTGGTCCAGGACGTGCTCGCCTACTTCGACGAGACGACCGAGGAGTACGTCCGTCGCCGCCACCGCGAACTCCAGGCCCAGGGCCTGGTGAACACGGAGATCTTCGGACGGATCGAGGCGGACCTGAAATACCGGGCGGTGGCACCGCCGGAGCTCACGCTCCGGCAGCTGCGCCGCATCGTCTACGGCTGAGGAACATACCTGTATGTGCGGAATCGTCGGATACATCGGGAAGCGTGACGTGGCCCCCCTCCTGCTGGAGGGCCTGCAACGGCTGGAATACCGCGGCTACGACTCGGCCGGCATCGTCGTCACCTCGCCGAAGACGGCGGGCCTGAAGATGGTCAAGGCCAAGGGCCGGGTGCGCGACCTGGAGGCGAAGGTCCCGGCCCGCTTCAAGGGCACCACCGGCATCGCCCACACCCGCTGGGCCACCCACGGCGCCCCCTCCGACGTCAACGCCCACCCGCACATGTCGGCCGACCTCAAGGTCGCCGTCGTCCACAACGGCATCATCGACAACGCCTCCGACCTGCGCCGCAAGCTGGAGGCGGACGGCGTCGAGTTCCTCTCCGAGACCGACACCGAGGTCCTCGTCCACCTCATCGCCCGCTCCCAGGCCACGACCCTGGAGGAGAAGGTCCGCGACACCCTGCGGGTCATCGAGGGCACCTACGGCATCGCGGTCATGCACGCCGACTTCAACGACCGGGTCGTCGTCGCCCGCAACGGCTCGCCGGTCGTCCTCGGCATCGGCGAGAAGGAGATGTTCGTCGCCTCCGACATCGCCGCGCTGGTCGCCCACACCCGGCAGATCGTCACGCTGGACGACGGCGAGATGGCCACCCTCAAGGCCGACGACTTCCGCACCTACACCACCGAGGGCACCCGTACGACGGCCGAGCCCACCACCGTCGAGTGGGAGGCCGCCTCCTACGACATGGGCGGCCACGACACCTACATGCACAAGGAGATCCACGAGCAGGCCGACGCCGTGGACCGCGTGCTGCGCGGCCGTATCGACGACCGCTTCTCCACCGTACGGCTCGGCGGCCTCAACCTCGACGCCCGCGAGGCCCGGCAGATCCGCCGGGTGAAGATCCTGGGCTGCGGCACCTCGTACCACGCGGGCATGATCGGCGCCCAGATGATCGAGGAGCTGGCCCGTATCCCCGCGGACGCCGAGCCCGCCTCGGAGTTCCGCTACCGCAACGCGGTCGTCGACCCTGACACCCTCTACATCGCGGTCTCCCAGTCCGGTGAGACCTACGACGTCCTCGCGGCCGTCCAGGAGCTGAAGCGCAAGGGCGCGCGGGTGCTCGGCGTGGTGAACGTCGTCGGCTCGGCGATCGCCCGCGAGGCGGACGGCGGCATCTACGTGCACGCGGGCCCCGAGGTCTGCGTGGTCTCCACCAAGTGCTTCACCAACACCACGGTGGCGTTCGCCCTGTTGGCCCTGCACCTCGGCCGCACCCGCGACCTCTCGGTCCGCGACGGCAAGCGGATCATCGAGGGGCTGCGCCGGCTGCCGGCCCAGATCACCGAGATGCTGGAGCGGGAGGACGAGGTCAAGAAGCTGTCGGAGCAGTACGCCGACGCCCGCTCGATGCTCTTCATCGGCCGGGTGCGCGGCTATCCGGTGGCCCGTGAGGCCTCCCTGAAGCTCAAGGAGGTCTCCTACATCCACGCGGAGGCCTACCCCGCCTCCGAGCTCAAGCACGGCCCCCTCGCGCTGATCGAGCCCGCCCTCCCCACGGTCGCGATCGTCCCCGACGACGACCTCCTGGAGAAGAACCGCGCCGCGATGGAGGAGATCAAGGCCCGCAGCGGCAAGATCTTGGCGGTGGCCCACCAGCACCAGGAGAAGGCCGACGAGACGATCGTCGTCCCGAAGAACGAGCCCGAACTGGACCCGATCCTGATGGGCATCCCCCTCCAACTCCTCGCCTACCACACGGCGTTGGCGCTGGGCCGGGACATCGACAAGCCGAGGAACCTCGCCAAGTCGGTGACGGTGGAGTAGAGGCCTTCTCATGAGTGGGCCCCCAAGTGATGCCACTTGGGGGCCTGTTCGTATAGGCAGTTACGGGATGACGACGACCGGCCGCTTCGCCCGCTTCGCCAACCGCCCCGCCACGGAGCCGAAGATGCGTCCCACGATGCCGTGCGTGGAGCCGACGACGATCGCGTCCGCCTCGTACTCCCGCCCCACCTCTTCGAGTTCATGGCAGATGTCGCCGCCGCGCTCGACGAGGATCCAGGGCACCTCGGCCAGATAGTCCGCGCACGCCAGCTCCAGACCGAGCACCTCGGTGCGGTGGTCCGGCACGTCGACGAAGACCGGTGGCTCGCAGCCCGCCCACACCGTGGTGGGCAGCCGGTTGGCGACATGGACGATGATCAGGCCCGAGCCGGAGCGATGGGCCATGCCGATGGCGTACGCGAGGGCGCGCTCACTGGAGGTGGAGCCGTCGAAGCCGACGACGACGCCGTGCTTGAAGGCGGGGTCGCAGGAGTGACGGGGCTCTTCGGCCGCCTGGGGATCGGCCGCCGTGGGGTCGGCGACCGGCCGCTTGCGGTCCGCGGGTTCGAAGAATTCGTGACCGGCCATGGCTGTCTCGGCGTCGTGATCCTTATGTGGGAGGGACGAAACGTGCTGCGGAGCTGTGTCCGGGAATCATCTTTCCCGCCCCATACCCCCAAGGGTACGGCGGCACGCCTCCTTAGCCCAGATCCCGCCCACCGGAGCGTGGGGGTTCCAGGGAGCATGCACGAGGGGGCGCCCGTAACGCAATGGTTGCTGCGCTGTACAGGCGGTTTGCACAGGATTCACGCAGGTGATCTTGACGGCGGCCAGTGACCGACCGATCGAACACGCGTTGAACCGTTAACCAAGCCGCAGGGAGACGCCCACCACCCACAGGGAGCACATCATGACCGGACATCGCCCGCCCTCCGAGGACCCCACCACGGACGTGGTCCGCTGGGCGGCCTTCAGCTGCGTCCTGGTCCCGGTGGTGCTGCTCTGGTACGGCAGCTCGTTCGCCGGCGCCACCGGCACCGCCCTGGGTCTCGCCGCCGTCACGGCCGTGTGCCGCTTCCTCCTGCGCCAGTCGGAACGCGGCACGGTACGGCCGCACACCGAGGAACCGGCGCCGCACCGGGGGCGTCATCAGAGGTCCGGTTCGGGGTCCCATCGAGGCGCACGTCACACCGGCGGAGGCTCACCGGTCGGCTGACCGGTTTCCATACACCGCGCCGTCTCTTTTCAGCCAACTTCCGGGTTCTGCGCATCCCTTGGCCCCACCACCCCCCAACCCCCGTTCCACCTGCAGAGAAAGGGTCCACAGGGCCCTGTGCACCCTACGTGGATTGGCCACCTGGACGAGGCGCACTTCCCTGCGCACTCCCCGAGTGCAACGCTTCGTGATCGAATGCTTTACGCCAAGTTGCCAAGTCGACAATGTGCCGGATGACGAACTGGTCACGTCGGCACCACGGGACACAGTAGATTCGATCTTGACTGTCTTACGGCGGGGGACTCGTGCAGGACCGAGGGGAAACGTGTTGGAGCGACAGGCCCGACAAGTTAGGGGCGACGCGACCACCGAGGGGGGCTTAGCAGGATGAGCCACGACTCCACTGCCGCGCCGGAAGCCGCGGCCCGGAAACTCTCCGGGCGCCGCCGCAAGGAGATCGTCGCGGTGCTGCTGTTCAGCGGCGGCCCCATCTTCGAGAGTTCCATACCGCTGTCGGTGTTCGGGATCGACCGCCAGGACGCCGGCGTGCCGCGCTACCGCCTTTTGGTGTGCGGCGGCGAGGAAGGCCCACTGCGGACCACAGGGGGCCTGGAACTCACCGCACCGCATGGCCTGGAAGCGATCTCGCGGGCGGGCACGGTCGTCGTGCCGGCCTGGCGCTCGATCACTTCACCGCCACCGGAGGACGCGCTCGACGCGCTGCGCCGGGCGCACGAGGAGGGCGCCCGCATCGTAGGGCTGTGCACCGGCGCCTTCGTGCTGGCCGCGGCGGGTCTGCTGGACGGCCGGCCCGCGACCACTCACTGGATGTACGCACCGACGCTGGCCAAGCGCTACCCGTCGGTGCACGTGGATCCACGGGAACTCTTCGTGGACGACGGCGACGTGCTCACCTCCGCGGGCACGGCGGCCGGAATCGACCTCTGTCTCCACATCGTGCGGACGGACCACGGCAACGAGGCGGCAGGGGCCCTGGCCCGCCGTCTGGTGGTCCCGCCGCGCCGCTCGGGCGGTCAGGAGCGCTACCTCGACAGGTCTTTACCAGAGGAGATCGGCGCCGACCCGCTCGCCGAGGTCGTCGCCTGGGCGCTGGAGCACCTCCACGAGCAGTTCGACGTGGAGACGCTCGCCGCGCGCGCGTACATGAGCCGTCGTACGTTCGACCGCCGGTTCCGCTCACTGACGGGCAGTGCCCCGCTCCAGTGGCTGATCACGCAGCGTGTCCTGCAGGCCCAGCGTCTGCTGGAGACGTCGGACTACTCGGTGGACGAGGTCGCGGGCCGCTGCGGCTTCCGGTCACCGGTGGCGTTGCGCGGACACTTCCGGCGGCAGCTGGGCTCGTCCCCGGCCGCGTACCGGGCGGCCTACCGGGCCCGGCGTCCGCAGGGCGAGCGGCCGGTGGAGAGCGACAGCGCGCCGGGCCCCGCCCCCATGGCGGCGCCCCCGCTGCACCCCGACAGCGGCGGCCCGGTGCCACTCCAGACCCGCCGCACCCCGGCCCCCGTGGGCCCGCCCTCGGACAACGGCCGCGAGCTGTACGCCACCGGGCGGGTGGGTCTGCCGGGGCAGCGCAGCGGAGCGTGACCTCATGACGCCGGACGGGCTCGCCGACCGAGCCCGTCCGGTGTTTGAGGAGAACACCGGTCGCCCCAAATGGCGAGGCCCGCTTTAGGGTGTTCGCATGAACGATCGCATGGTGTGGATCGACTGCGAGATGACCGGCCTCTCGCTGTCCGACGACGCGCTCATCGAGGTTGCCGCCCTCGTCACCGACTCCGAGCTGAACGTGCTCGGCGACGGTGTGGACATCGTCATCCGCCCGCCGGACCGGGCGCTGGAGACGATGCCGGAGGTGGTGCGTCAGATGCACACCGCGTCCGGACTGCTCGCGGAGCTGTCCGGCGGCACGAGCCTCGCCGACGCCGAGGAGCAGGTCCTCGCCTACGTCCGCGAGCACGTCAAGGAGCTCGGCAAGGCGCCGCTGTGCGGCAACTCCGTCGGCACCGACCGCGGCTTCCTCGCCCGGGACATGCGGGACCTGGAGAGCTACCTCCACTACCGCATCGTGGACGTCAGCTCGGTCAAGGAGCTGGCCCGCCGCTGGTACCCGCGGGCGTACTTCAACAGCCCCGAGAAGAACGGCAACCACCGCGCCCTCGCCGACATCCGCGAGTCGATCGCGGAGCTGCGCTACTACCGCGAGGCGATCTTCGTCCCGCAGCCCGGTCCCGACTCCGACACGGCGCGGACGATCGCCGCGAAGCACGTCCTGCCTGCGCAGTAAGCCCTGGCCGCCCGCGCGGTAAACCCTGGCGCGAGCACCCCTTCGGACCCTGTACACTTTTTCTCGGCCGGTCGGGGAAACCCGGACAGCCGAACATGGTGGGTGTAGCTCAGCTGGTAGAGCACCTGGTTGTGGTCCAGGATGCCGCGGGTTCGAGTCCCGTCACTCACCCTGATGAATGAGAGGGCCGACCCGTACGGGTCGGCCCTCTTACTCGTTACGACACCGCCCGCCACGCCGCCACCAACTCCCGTACGCTGCCGTACCGTTCGCCCGGATCGGCTCGCGTGGCCCGCTCGATCACCGCGCGTTGTACGGCCGTACCCCGGAAGACGTCCTCGTCCGGACCGGCGTCCAGCAGCAGGCGGGCGGTGCGGCCGAGGGCGTGGACGGTGGTGCGCGCGTCGATCGTGGCGCCGTACCGCCACTCCTCGGGGCCATGAAGCGGCTCGAGTGGATCTCGTGACCACCGAAGTCGTACAGGAAGGCACCGTCGTAGAGATCCACGGCGAACTGCCCCGCCGCCTCGACGGTGAGATGGGCGTCCAGGATGCGGTCCAGCGCGCGAAAGCGGGCGCGGGCGGCACGGTCGTAGAGGATCTCCCCCTCGTGCCACGGCATCACCACGGCCGTACGGCGTCCTCCCACGACGATCCGATGAAGCTGCGGCACGATCACCGGATGCCGGACCGCGCGATGAAACTCCCAGGCCCGATCCAGCGACCGCTGCCCCCGCCCGTCGGCCGCCTCCTTGACGAACAGCCGCTCCCCGCCCGGAAGCCGAACCCCGTACGACACACACCCGGCGTCCTGCTCCCCGAACACCCGGAACACCTCCCCGACGGACCGCAGATACGACTCGACCTCGGGGATCTCGTCGACGTCCAGGAGGGCGTGTTCAGGACGACGTCCGGGAGACCAGTTCTGTGGCCAGGACGACCTGGCGGCGTTCCAGGCCGCGGGAGACCGCCGGGCGGCGGTCGGCGATTTCCGAGAGGAGGAGGTCGATCATGCGGCGGCCCATTTCCTCGATGGGCTGGCGGACGCTGGTGAGGGGCGGGTCCATGTGGCGGGCGATCGCGGAGTCGTCGTAGCCGACGAGGGCCACGTCGTCGGGGATACGGCGGCCCTCCTCGCGGAGCACCTGGCGGGCGCCCGCCGCCATGACGTCCGAGCCCGCGAAGACCGCGTCCAGGTCGGGGCGGCGGGCCAGCAGCTTCGTCATCGCCCGCCGGCCGCCCTCCTCCGTGAAGTCACCCGGCTCGATCAGCCGCTCGTCCACCTCGTGGCCCGCGTCGAGCAGCGCGTCCCGGTAGCCGTCGACGCGCCGCTGCGCGCCGTACACGTCCGACCGCCCGGTGATGTGCGCGATCGTCCGCCGGCCGCCCGCCAGCAGGTGCTCCACCGCGGAGCGGCCGCCGCCGTAGTTGTCGGAGTCCACCGACGGCAGCGTCTCCGCCGCCGAGCGCGGGCCGCTGATCACCGCCGGGATCTCCAGCTGGGCGAGGAGGTCGGGCAGCGGGTCGTCGGCGTGCACCGACACCAGCAGGACGCCGTCGACCCGGTGCGCGGCCAGGTACTGGGCCAGCCGGCGCCGCTCCCGGTCGCTGCCCGCGAAGATCAGCAGGAGCTGCATCTCGGTGTCCGAGATCTCCGCACCGACACCCTTCAGCATGTCCGAGAAGTACGGCTCCGCGAAGAACCGCGTCTCCGGCTCCGGTACGACGAGGGCGATCGCGTCGGTGCGGTTCGCCGCGAGAGCGCGGGCCGCCGTGTTCGGGACGTACCCCAGCTCCGCCACCGCCGCCTCGACCGCCGCGCGGGTCGCGTCGCTGACCCGGGGCGAGCCGTTGATCACCCGGGAGACGGTGCCGCGGCCGACACCGGCGCGCGCGGCGACCTCTTCGAGGGTGGGCCTGCCACCACTCCGGCTCCGCGCTCCGTGGGCCATGGGCTCCGCCTTCCCCGCCGTGTCTCTTAGCTGGTCTGGAATCTAACAGTCCTGCCTGATGAAGTGGACGTCACCGGGGGCTGCGGCCCGCAGACCCCCGCTCCGGCCCCGAAAGGGGCTCGTCCTCGAACGCCCGGCGGGCTGAACAAGGTCCAGTTAACGGGCTGATAACTGAACGCATCTCCCCTCGCCGACTCCCTTGACACCCTCGCTCGAACCCGCGAACCTTCAACACATCACCGATGGGAGCGCTCCCACGGTACCTGACACATAAATTTCCCGCACGTTCCCCGCCCGAGCCGCAGCTTGAACGAACGGGCCCAACAACGCAGTTGGCCGGGGGGTCGGCACGTCAGGCAACAGGAGGACGCAATGCGCACGAGTACCCGCCGGTCCCACCGGCTGATGGCCATGGTGGCCGTCGCCGCCCTGACTACGGGAGTGCTGGCGGGCTGCGCCGGCGACTCGGACGACGACTCGTCGGACACGGGCAACAACTCCGGCAGCGGCAAGACCACGCTGACCGTCGGCACCTTCGGTGCCTTCGGCTACAAGCAGGCCGGCCTCTACGACGAGTACATGAAGCTGCACCCGGACATCTCCATCAAGGAGAACGTCACCACCCGTACCGACGTCTACTGGCCGAAGGTGCTCACCCGCCTCCAGGCCGGCTCCGGCACCGACGACGTGCAGGCCATCGAGGTCGGCAACATCACCGAGGCCGTCCAGACCCAGGCCGACAAGTTCGTGGACCTCGGCAAGGACGTCGACAAGTCGCAGTGGCTGGACTGGAAGAACGCCCAGGCCACCACCAAGGACGGCAAGCTGATCGGCCTCGGCACTGACATCGGCCCGATGGCGATCTGCTACCGCAAGGACCTGTTCGCCAAGGCCGGTCTGGAGACCGACCGCACCAAGCTCGCCGCGCAGTGGAAGGGCGACTGGAACAAGTACGTCGACCTCGGCAAGCAGTACATGAAGAAGGCGCCGAGCGGCACCAAGTACGTGGACTCGGCCTCCTCCGTCTACAACGCGGTCCTCAACGGCCAGAGCGAGCGCTACTACGACAAGGACGGCAACGTCGTCTGGGACAAGTCGGCCGGTGTGAAGAAGGCCTGGGACGTCGCCATGAACGTGGCGACCAGCGACATGTCGGCGAAGCTCAAGCAGTTCGACAAGCCGTGGGACCAGGGCTACGCGAACGGCACCTTCGCGACCGTGGCCTGCCCGGCCTGGATGATCGGCTACATCCTGGAGAAGTCCGGTGACGCCGGCAAGGGCAAGTGGGACGTGGCCGCGGCGCCGACCGCGGGCAACTGGGGCGGTTCGTTCATCGGCGTGCCGACGGCGGGCAAGCACCAGAAGGAGGCCATCGCCCTGGCGAAGTGGCTGACCGCGCCCGAGCAGCAGGCCAAGGTCTTCGCCAAGCAGGCCAGCTTCCCGTCGACCCCGTCGGCGTACGCGTCCCTGAAGCCGGCCGCCGCCACCACGGAGTACTTCAGCAACGCGCCGATCACCCAGATCTTCTCGGACTCCGCGAAGACCATCCCGGCGCAGATCTTCGGCATCAAGGACCAGCCGATCAACACGGCGCTGACCGACATCGGCATCCTCCAGGTCGAGCAGAAGGGCAAGACGCCCGACCAGGGCTGGGACGCGGCCACGAACGAGATCAAGGACGTGCTCGGCCAGTGACAAGCCCCAAGCAGGCACTCGCGCATCCCGCGTCGAGCGCCGAGGCCGCGCCCGGCTCCCAGCCGGGCGCGGCCCGGGGCGCTCACGGTCGCGGTACGCCGCCGGAGGGTCCGAGCCCCTGGCGGAGCAAGCTGTACCGCTGGGACATGAAGGCGTCCCCGTACGTGTTCATCGCGCCCTTCTTCGTCATCTTCGGGGCGTTCTCGCTGATCCCGCTGCTGTACACGGCCTGGTACTCGCTGCACAACGTGCAGCTGTCCTCGCTGGACACCCAGACCTGGGCGGGCCTGGACAACTACAAGAACCTGCTCAGCTCGGACTTCTTCTGGAACGCCCTCAAGAACACCTTCACCATCGGTGTGATCTCGACCGTGCCGCAGCTGCTGGCGGCGATCGGGCTCGCGCACCTGCTCAACTACAAGCTGCGCGGCTCGACCGTCTGGCGGGTCGTGATGCTGACCCCGTACGCCACCTCGGTGGCGGCGGCGACCCTCGTCTTCACGCTGCTGTACTCGTGGGACGGCGGCATGATCAACTGGCTGCTGGACTTCGTCGGGATCGACCCGATCAACTGGCGTGAGTCCGACTGGGGTTCGCAGTTCGCGGTCTCCTCCATCGTGATCTGGCGGTGGACCGGCTACAACGCGCTGATCTACCTGGCGGCGATGCAGGCCATCCCGACCGACCTGTACGAGTCGGCGGCGATCGACGGCGCCAACCGCTGGCAGCAGTTCCTCCATGTGACGATCCCGCAGCTGCGGCCCACCATCCTGTTCACGGTGGTGGTCTCCACCATCGGCGCGACCCAGCTCTTCGGTGAGCCGCTGCTGTTCGGCGGGGTGAGCGGGTCCAAGGGCGGCTCCGAGCACCAGTACCAGACGCTCGGCCTGTACATGTACGACCAGGGCTGGATCATCGGCAACCTCGGCAAGGCGTCCGCGATCGCCTGGTCGATGTTCCTGATCCTGTTGATCATCGCCGCGATCAACCTGCTGGTCACCCGACGTCTGAGGAAGTCCCAATGACCACCAGTGAGTTGACGCTGCCTCAGACGCAGGAGACTTCCGGCAAAGGTTCCCGCAAGGGTTCTCGCAGGGTGATGGGCGCGGGCAAGCAGCTGCATGCCGGCCCGGTCACCTACCTCGTCCTCGCCGTCTTCGCGCTGGTCTCGCTGGCGCCCCTGGTGTGGACGGCGATCGCGGCCTCACGCACCGACCGCAGGCTCGCCGAGACCCCGCCGCCGCTGTGGTTCGGCGGGAACCTGTTCAAGAACATGCAGGCCGCGTGGGACGAGGCCGGCCTCGGCACGGCGATGTTCAACAGCGTGATCGTGGCGGGCGCCATCACGATCAGCACGGTGCTGTTCTCCACGCTCGCCGGATTCGCCTTCGCCAAGCTGCAGTTCAGGTTCTCCAGCGTGCTCCTGCTGCTGACGATCGGCACGATGATGATCCCGCCGCAACTGGCGGTCGTACCGCTGTATCTGTGGATGGCGGACCTCGGCTGGTCGAACCAGCTCCAGACGGTCATCCTGCCGACCCTGGTGACGGCCTTCGGTACGTTCTTCATGCGGCAGTACCTGGTGCAGGCGCTGCCCACCGAGCTGATCGAGGCGGCCCGGGTGGACGGGGCGAGCAGCCTGCGGGTGGTGTGGCACGTGGTCTTCCCGGCGGCGCGGCCCGCGATGGCGGTGCTCGGTCTGCTGACCTTCGTGTTCGCCTGGAACGACTTCCTGTGGCCGATCATCGCCCTGAACCAGCAGAACCCGACCGTGCAGGTCGCCCTGAACTCGCTCGGCACCGGCTATGTGCCCGACCAGGCCGTGATCATGGCGGGCGCGCTGCTGGGCACGCTGCCGCTGCTGATCGCCTTCATTCTGTTCGGCAAGCAGATCGTGGGCGGCATCATGCAGGGCGCGATCAAGGGCTGACGCTCCGTCACCCGCCTTTTCCGCTACGACCTTTGGGGCCGGGTCACCGCCGCCTCGGCCCCTTCCCTCCCCCCACCCGGTCCACGACCCCCTATGGGAGCGCTTCCATGCCTGAGTCCGCACAACCGGCGACCCCGGTGACCTTTCCTCCCGCCTTCCTCTGGGGCGCGGCGACCTCCGCCTACCAGATCGAGGGGGCGGTGCGGGAGGACGGCCGTACGCCGTCGATCTGGGACACCTTCAGCCACACGCCGGGCAAGACCGTCGGTGGCGAGCACGGTGACATCGCTGTCGACCACTACCACCGCTACCGCGACGACGTGGCGCTGATGGCGGAACTGGGCCTGACCGCGTACCGCTTCTCGGTCTCCTGGTCCCGGGTGCAGCCGACCGGGCGGGGCCCGGCGGTCCAGCGCGGCCTGGACTTCTACCGCCGCCTGGTGGACGAGCTGTTGGCGAAGGGCATCAAGCCGGCCGTCACCCTCTACCACTGGGACCTGCCCCAGGAGCTGGAGGACGCGGGCGGCTGGCCGGAGCGCGACACGGCGTACCGGTTCGCGGAGTACGCGCAGATCGTCGGGGAGGCGCTCGGCGACCGGGTGGAGCAGTGGATCACCCTCAACGAGCCCTGGTGCAGCGCGTTTCTGGGCTACGCGTCCGGCGTGCACGCGCCCGGCCGCACCGACCCGGCGGCCTCGCTGAAGGCGGCCCATCACCTCAACCTGGCGCACGGGCTGGGGACTTCGGCGCTGCGCTCGGTGATGCCGGCCCGCAACTCGGTGGCGCTGAGCCTCAACTCCTCGGTGGTGCGGCCGAATTCGCCGTCCGACCCCGCCGACCTGGCGGCGGTGCAGAAGATCGACGACCTGGCCAACGGGGTCTTCCACGGGCCGATCCTGCACGGGGCGTACCCGCAGACGCTGTTCGCGGCGACCGAGCTGATCACCGACTGGTCCTACGTCCAGGACGGCGACCTGGCGCTGATCAACCAGCCGTTGGACGCGCTGGGCCTCAACTACTACACGCCGACGCTGGTGTCGGCTGCGGACCCGGAGGCCGCGGGCCCGCGCTCCGACGGCCACGGCGAGAGCGAGCACTCCCCCTGGCCGGGCGCGGACGACGTCGCCTTCCACCAGACGCCGGGCGAGCGTACGGAGATGGGCTGGACGATCGACCCGACGGGCCTGCACGACCTGATCATGCGCTACACCCGCGAGGCGCCGGGCCTGCCGCTGTACATCACCGAGAACGGCGCGGCCTACGACGACAAGCCCGACCCCGACGGCCGCGTCCACGACCCCGAGCGGGTCGCCTACCTGCACGGCCACCTCGCCGCGGTGCGCCGGGCGATCGCCGACGGCGCGGACGTGCGCGGCTACTACCTGTGGTCCCTGATGGACAACTTCGAGTGGGCGTACGGCTACGACAAGCGTTTCGGCGCGGTCTACGTCGACTACACGACCCTGGAGCGCACCCCCAAGTCCAGCGCTCTCTGGTACGGCCAGGCAGCCCGCACAGGCACCCTCCCGGACCTCCCGCCGATCCACTAGCCACCCTGACCGGGGGACGGGGCGCGGCAGCCGAGGGGGGTGCCGCGCCTCTGGCATGTCAGCGCAGGAGCAAGGTCGCCAGTATCGCCACCAGGGCCACCACGGCCACCGAGGCCGCGGCGATCACGGCGAAGTAGCGGACGCGCTCGCCCGTGGGGCGGGTCGTGACCTCGATGCCGGAGTGGGTGGGGAAGGCGTAGTAGACGTGGTGCGGGTCGGCGGGGAGGGTGACGTGGGCCAGGGGGAGGCGGCGGAGGGTGGCGTGGCGGGCGACCTCGCCGTCGCGCCGGGCGAGGTACGGGGTGAGCAGGGTGCGGTCGGCCTCGTCGAGGTCGTCGGGGAGTTTGTCGGTGGCGGTGCGCAGGACCGTCTCCTGCCAGCGGCCCGCGTTGGCGGTCGTGCGGCGCAGGTCGAGCCTGCCGAGCCGGCGCTCCTTCTCGTGGTGCGGGTTCTGGTGGATCCAGCCCTCGGTCCACACCGTGAAGCGGCCCGTGCCCTCGCACTCCTGGTGGGTGACGCGCTTGGTGCCCGCGCAGACACCGCACTGCACATAGCCGCTCTTCCCGCAGTCCGGGCAGTCGAGTTGGCGTCGGCCACGGCACTTCGGGCAGGCCGCGTCGGAGGTACGGCAGCGCTCGCAGCGCACCCGTGCCGCCCGGTCCGCCGGGGTTGTACCGGGGCGCAGATGCGCGGGGCGGCGGGAGCGGGAGCGGCCGGTGCCCTCGCACTCCCAGCAGCTGTCCGGGCCGCCGTGACAGGCGGGGCAGTCGACGAAACGGGGGCACTCACGGCCACCGCGCCCGCCGCAGGCCCCGCACAGGTTCGTACCGCCGTCGCAGTCCTCGCACCACTCCTCGCCGAGCGAGGCCCGGCGCACCAGCAGCCACACCTCGGTCCGGGACGGGTCGGCGGGCGGGGTGATCCGGTGGGAGGAGATGCTGGTGTACGTCGGCCGGTCGGCCAACTCCTCGCGGCGGGTGCCGGGTTGCCGCATCGCCCGCTCGCCCCGGGTCTCGACGGACCGGACGATCCGGAAGTCCAGCAGGGTCTGCCAGCTGAGGACGGCGACGCCGGGATCGCTCGCCCCTGCGGCGATCCCCCGCCGGCCGGCGTGCGCCCCGACCGCCTCGAGTATCTCCGTGTCGGACGGTCTTCCGGCCATGGCCGCTCCCCCCTGTCGACGACCCGTCGATCAGGGTAGGAGCGGCCCGCGCGGCCAGCAAGGTCACATCAGCGTGACTCCCGTACGACCACCACATCACCCGGCGCCACCGTCACCGTGCCGCCCTCGACGGACTTGCCGCCCAGCAACTCGACGGCGCGCTGGGCGACTTGGACCTCGGCGGACCGGTCCCCGTGGTTGATCAGGAAGAGGAAGTCGGCCTGAGTCCCCCGCCGCAGCACCGCCTCCACCCCCTCCGGCGTCTCCCGCACCGGCTCCACCCCGGCCTCGGTGCGGATGCGGTCCAACAGCCCCGCGAGGGTCGCGGGGTCCGGGTGGGTCGCCAGGTACCAGGCCACGCCCTCGCCGTACGCGTGCCGGGTCACCGCCGGGACTCCGGCGAGCGGACCCGAGGTGTACGACGTCACCGCGGCCGCACCGGCCAGCGCGACCCGCTCCGACCACAGGGCCGCCGTACCGCCGCCCTCCAGACCCAACGACTCACCCGGCAGCAGCGGGAACAGCTCGTCCGTGCGGACGCCGAGCGCCTCGCGGAAGGCGCCGGGGTAACCGCCCAGCCGGATATGGCAGTTGGCGTCGACCGCACCGCTGTGGAAACCGACGGCGAGGGTCCCGCCGGCGGCCGCGAAGCCGGTGAGGTTGGCCGCCGAGGCGTCGTCGACCAGATACAGCGCGGGGGCCAGGACCAGACGGTAGGAGGAGAGGTCCGCCGACGGGTGCACGAAGTCCACCGCGACGCCGGAGCGCCACAGCGGCTCGTACCACGCGCGGACCAGGTCCAGGTAGCGGACCTCCTCGCTCGGCTGGGACGGCAGCTCCAGGGCCCAACGGGCGTTCCAGTCCCAGGCGATGGCCACGGAAGCGGTACCCGTGGAGCCCCGCACCTCCGCCAGCGCCTTCAGGTCCGCGCCCAGCGCCACCACGTCCCGCCAGATCCGGCTGTCGGTCCCTGCGTGCGGCAGCATCGCCGAATGCCACTGCTCGGCGCCCGCCTTGGCGGCCCGCCACTGGAAGTAGGCGATGCCGTCGGCGCCCCGGGCCACATGGGCGAGGGCGTTCCGGCGCAACTCACCCGGATTCTTCGCCCTGTTGACGGGCTGCCAGTTCACCGCGCCCGTCGAGTGCTCCATCAGCAGCCACGGTCCGCCCGCCAGCGAGCGCACGAGGTCGCCGCTGAGCGCGATGTCGATCTGCGACTCGGGGTCGGTCGAGCGCAGGTAGTGGTCGTTGGAGACGATGTCCAACTCCGGTGCCCAGCGCCAGTAGTCGAGCGCGTCGAAGTTGTACATCACCATGAAGTTGGTGGTGGCGGGGATCCCCCCGGAAGCCTCCCGCAGCACCTCGCGCTCCGCCGTGCACAGCGACAGCAGCGCGTCGGAGCAGAAGCGCCGCCAGTCCAGCTGGTGCGTCGGGTTGGGCACGGCGCCGGTGGCGCGGGGCGGGATGATCTCGTCCCAGTCGTAGTACCACTGGCTCCAAAAGGTGGTGCCCCAGGCGTCGTTGAGGGCCGCGAGGTCGCCGTAGCGCTCCCGCAACCAGCGCCGGAAGGCCGCCGCGGAGACGTCGCAGAAGCACTCCGCGTTGTGGCAGCCGTACTCGTTGTGGACGTGCCACATCACGACGGCCGGGTGGTCCGCGTAGCGCTCGCCGAGAGCACGGGCGATGCGCAGGGCCGCCTCGCGGTAGGCGGGGCTGGAGGGGCAGAACGTCTGGCGGCTGCCGTACGACAGTCCCTGCCGTCCTTGTCGACCGGCAGCGCGTCCGGGTACTCGCGGAAGAACCAGGCCGGCGGTGCCGCCGTCGGGGTCGCGAGGTCGGCGGCGATGCCGTTCTCGTGGAGCAGGGCGAGGATCCGGTCCAGGCGCGAGAAGTCGAACTCGCCCTCGCGCGGCTCCAGTAGAGCCCACGAGAAGATGTTGACGCTGACCATGTTCACGTCGGCCTCGCGCATGAGGCGGACGTCCTCGGCCCAGACCTCCTCGGGCCACTGCTCGGGGTTGTAGTCGCCGCCGTAGGCGATGCCCTCGGGGATCATCGGTCACCTCCCACTCGGTCGACTCCCACTCGGTCAACTCCCTCAAGGAGACGGCGGGTTGTCGCCACGCCCCACTGGTCCAGCGAGAGCAGGCGGTCGCTGGAGGCCACCAGCCCGCCGGTCGCCTCGACATGGGCGGCCCAGCGCTCACGGGTCTCCACGGCCGGGCGGGCCATCAGGCAGTCGGGGTCGTTGACCCAGAACCGGCCGTGCTGCCACTGGCGGCCCACGCCGGTGAACTCGGCGGGATCCTGGCCGGGTTGGCTGAAGTCACCGGCCTCGGGACGGCGGTGCGGGGCCGTGTCGGGGCTGACCCGCATCGCGTCGAACAGGCCGACGGAGGGCAGGATCGGCGCACCGCAGCCGAGCAGGTACGCGTCCGCCCCGATCGCCTCGCGGATCAGCCCGATGCCGTCGCGGTACGCCGTGAGGGCGTCCGCGCCGGTGTGCCGTACGCCCTCCAGGGCGCCCGCGTAGAGGAAGTCGACCTTGAAGTAGTCGTAACCCTCGGCGACCAGAGTCCGGAAGACCGAAGCCAGGTACTCCGCCGCCTCCGGGTGGGTGGTGTCCAGGACGCACAGGTCGTGGCCCCAGTTGCGGCCGGCGTGCAGGGGTCCGCCGTCGGTGCCGCGCACCAGCCAGTCGGGGTGCTCGGCGGCCAGGTCGCTCGCCGGGTCGACGAGGAAGGGGGCCGTCCAGATGCCGGCCCTGCGGCCCCGGGCGCGGATCGCGTCGGCGATGCCCGCGCGGGAGCGGAAGCGGCCGGAGAGGGTGAGCCAGTCACCCAGGGCCTTCTGGTAGCCGTCGTCGATCTGGACGACGTCGATGGGCAGGTCGAGGGTGTCCATCGCCCGCAGGTTCTCGTGGATGTCGTCCTCGGTGACCGCCGTGAAGTACTCGTACCAGGAGCACCAGACGGTGGGGGCCGGGCGAGGGGCCTCGACGGCGAGCGACGAGGCCCACTCCCCCAGTACCTCCTGGATGTCCGTGCCCGTGAACTCCTTCACCGGACCGTCGGCGCTGATCTCCGCCACGCCGTCCCCGACGGTCAGGCGGAACGACGGAACCTCTTTACAAGGCTCCGGCGCCGCCCACAGCCGTACCGGAGAGCCGTCGCCCGGGTCGAGGGCCAGCAGCCCCTCCCCCTGGAAGGCGCCGGCCGGGACGGTGCCGCCCGGCCGGTAGCAGACCGTCGCCCAGTTGGCGTTCGTCGGGCGGTACGGCTCGTCCCGGAGGGCGTAGGCGCCGCTGGGGCTCCAGGACTGCCAGCCCTCCTCGTGGACGCGGGCCTTGCGCACGTCCACGGGCACGACGGCGACCGGGGTGAAGGGGTGGGGCACGGTGGTTCTCTTTCGGTTCTGCGTGAGGCGGGCGTCAGCCCTTGTTGGCGCCGAGGGTCAGTCCGCTGACGAACTGGCGCTGGAGCACGAAGTACACGATCAGGGTCGGGATCGCGGTGAGCAGGGCACCCGCGGCGACCAGGTTGGGGTCGGTGAAGTACTGGCCGGAGAGGTTGTTCAACGCCGAGGTGATCGGCATGTTCTCCCCGGTGGAGATCAGCACGATCGCCCAGAAGAAGTCGTTGTAGATCCAGATCGACAACAACGTCCCCAGCGCGGCCA
>NZ_JBEYVC010000056.1:0-57063 GCF_040643855.1 Streptomyces sp. NPDC047072
GTGGCGCGCCGCTCAACTCGCCGGGTGTGCCGTGTTGTTGGCCGTGGCGATGACCGGGGGGTCCATTGCCGTCGGGGCGTTCCGGGAGTCCACCGTGGTGACCGGGCGGACCCAGTCCGCGCCCCGGCACGCCGGGTCGCCGACGCGGTTCTGCTTCAGCCAGGCGTTGTAGCCCGCCGCGAAGCCCCGCATGAGGTCCTTCACCCGACGGCTCGGCCCGGCCGGCGCCGGCTCGGCGAGCAGCTTCTCGACGGTGCCCGACTCCCGCACACCGCGGAAGTACAGATCACTGGAGAGGTTCCCGGTCGCCCCCGACAGTGCGCTGTCGGCGGCCGCGTCCGGGCCGAAGAAGCGCGAACGCTCGCCGCGCAGGGTCACGAACCCGTCGGCGAGCACGCACACCTGGTCGGCGGCCTGCGCCCATCCGGTGCCGAAGCCGAGGTCCGCGTAGTTCTTGGCGAGGATGTGCGGGATGCCGTACTCGGTGTAACGGATGGTGGCGGACAGACCGCCGTGGGACGGACGGTCCTGGCGTTCCGGACTCTGCGCCGCGGACGCCGGTAACGCGGTACCCGCCGTGAGCAGGGCGACGACCGCGACGACGGTGTGTCTGAAGCGGGTGCGCATGGTGCCTCCCAACATCATTGAGGGAAGGAGCGGTTGACCATACCTACAGGTAGGTTGTGCGGTATGACGCCAGGACACGGCAGTACGGTTGACGGAGTGCTGCGGCGCAGCGCCCGCCGCACGCCCGCGCGCGTCGCGGTGGAGTACGGCGACCGCTCGTGGACGTACGAGGACCTCGACGACGCCGTCTCACGCGCCGCGGGCGTCCTGCTCGGCGAGGGTCTCTCGCCCGGCGACCGGGTCGGCGCCTACGGCCACAACTCCGACGCCTACCTCATCGCGTTCCTCGCCTGCGCCCGCGCGGGCCTGGTCCACGTGCCGGTCAACCAGAACCTCACCGGGGACGATCTCGCCTACATCGTCGGCCAGTCGGGCAGCGAGGTGGTCCTCGCCGACCCCGGTCTCGCGGACCGACTCCCGGACGGCGTACGGGTGTTGCCGCTGCGCGACTCCGACGACTCGCTGCTGGCCCGCCTGCCCGCTTCGGCGCCGTACGACGGACCGGAGCCGCGCAGCGAGGACCTCGTCCAACTGCTCTACACCTCGGGTACGACCGCGCTGCCCAAGGGCGCGATGATGACCCACCGGGCCCTGGTGCACGAGTACTTGAGCGCGATCGCCGCCTGCGACCTGAGCGCCGGCGACCGGCCCGTGCACTCGCTGCCGCTGTACCACTCGGCGCAGATGCACGTCTTCCTGTTGCCCTATCTCGCGGTCGGCGCGACCAACGTCATCCTCGACGGGCCCGACGGCGACCGGCTCTTCGACCTGATCGAAGAGGGGCGCGCGGACAGCCTGTTCGCCCCGCCCACGGTCTGGATCGGCCTCGCCAACCGCCCCGACTTCGCCACCCGCGACCTCGGCGGGCTGCGCAAGGCGTACTACGGCGCGTCGATCATGCCGGTGCCCGTGCTGGAGCGGTTGCGCGAGCGCCTTCCGGAACTGGCCTTCTACAACTGCTTCGGTCAGAGCGAAATCGGGCCCCTGGCCACGGTGTTGGCGCCGGACGAGCACAAGGGCCGTATGGACTCCTGCGGCCGTACCGTCCTGTTCGTCGACGCGCGGGTCGTCGACGAGGACGGCGAGGACGTGCCCGACGGGACGCCCGGCGAAATCGTCTACAAGTCACCGCAGTTGTGCGAGGGGTACTGGGAGAAGCCCGAGGAGACCGCCGAGGCCTTCCGCGACGGCTGGTTCCACTCCGGCGACCTCGCCGTCCGAGACGCGCACGGCTACTTCACCATCGTCGACCGGGTGAAGGACGTCATCAACTCCGGTGGCGTGCTGGTCGCTTCACGCCAGGTCGAGGACGCGCTCTACACCCATGAGGCGGTCGCCGAGGTCGCCGTGATCGGCCTGCCCGACGACCGCTGGATCGAGGCGGTCACAGCGGTCGTCGTCCCCCGCGACGAGGTCACGGAAGAGACCCTGATCACCCACGCCCGCGAAAAGCTCGCCCACTTCAAGGCCCCGAAGCGGGTGATCTTCGTCGACGAACTGCCACGCAACGCAAGCGGGAAGATCCTGAAGCGGGAGCTGCGGGACCGGCTGTCCTAGCCCGCTGTACGAGATTCGGAGCAGCACATGACCCCGTTGGAAGAGCTGCGGTCACTGCTGGGAGCGCCTCCGGGCCGCCGGCCGCGCCCGGACGATTGGGCGGACGTCGAGCACCACCTGGGTTCCGCCCTTCCGGCCGACTTCAAGGCCTTCCTGGACGCCTACGGCAGCGGGGTGATCTCCGGCGAACTCGTCGTCTTCCACCCCGGCGGATCGACCCCACTGCTGGAGCGCATGCGGAAGACGCATCAGAGGTTCGCCGGGCGACGGGCCAGAGCGTTCGGGGACGGTGACACCGGACATGTCCCTCATCCGTTCCATCCGGAACCCGGCGGCTTGATCTCCTGGGGCTACGACCACAGCGGTGACGAGCACTTCTTTCTGCCCTGCGACCCGGATCCGGGCCGCTGGAAGATCGTCACGATGGCCCACGAGGAGGGGTGCGAGACCTTCGACGGGCCGTTCTCCGGCTTCGTCCTGGCCTTCGTGCGGCAGTTGCTCGATGTCGATCCTTACCACGGCGTCGAGCCGGAAGCCCTGGAGTTCCTGGAGCCCGAGGACCTGGCGGAGTTGGCCGCCGCCGGTGAGATCGGGCCCGTGCAGCCGAGCTTCGAGCCTCTTTGAGCGGGATCCGTCTCAGCGGGGGCGCAGGTCCACGATGCGGCGGATCTTGCCGACCGAGCGCTCCAGGGACTCCGGGTCGACGATCTCGACCGTGACCGACACCCCGATGCCGTCCTTCACGGCCGCGGTGATGGCCTGGGCAGCCCTGGACCGGTCGTCCGGCGTGGTGTCCGGTCTGGCCTCCGCCCGGACCGTGAGGGCGTCCAGGCGGCCCTCTCGGGTGAGGCGGAGCTGGAAGTGGGGTGCCACGCCCGGGGTGCGCAGGACGATCTCCTCGATCTGGGTGGGGAAGAGGTTCACCCCGCGCAGGATCACCATGTCGTCGCTGCGGCCGGTGACCTTCTCCATCCGCCGGAAGACACGGGCCGTCCCCGGCAGCAGCCGCGTGAGGTCCCGTGTGCGGTAGCGGACGATCGGCATGGCCTCCTTGGTGAGCGAGGTGAAGACCAGCTCCCCCTTCTCGCCCTCAGGCAGCACCTCACCGGTCACGGGGTCGACGATCTCGGGGAAGAAGTGGTCCTCCCACACATGGAGCCCGTCCTTCGTCTCCACGCACTCCTGCGCCACACCGGGACCGATCACCTCCGACAGCCCGTATATGTCCACGGCGTCGATCGCGAACCGCTCCTCGATCTCCCGGCGCATCGCCTCGGTCCAGGGCTCGGCACCGAAGACACCGACCCGCAGCGAGGTCCCGCGCGGGTCCACACCCCGCCGCTCGAACTCGTCCAGGAGCGTCAGCATGTACGACGGCGTCACCATGACGACCCCGGGCCGCAGATCCTGGATCAGCTGGACCTGGCGGGCGGTCATGCCGCCGGACGCGGGGACGACCGTACAGCCGAGTCGTTCGGCGCCGTAGTGGGCGCCGAGACCACCGGTGAACAACCCATAGCCGTACGCCACATGCACCACGTCCCCGGGGCGTCCGCCGGCCGCCCTGATGGACCGCGCCACCATGTCGGACCACATGGAAAGGTCGTTCTCGGTGTAGCCGACGACCGTGGGGCGTCCGGTGGTGCCGCTGGAGGCATGGATGCGGCGCACATGTTCGCGGGGCACGGCGAACATGCCGTACGGGTAGTTCTCGCGCAGGTCCGCCTTGGTGGTGAAGGGGAAGTGGGCGAGGTCGTCGAGCGACCGGCAGTCGGCGGGTGCGACACCGGCGTTGTCGAAGGCCGCCCGGTAGAACGGCACGTTCTCGTACGCATGGTGCAGGGAACCGCGCAGCCGCTCCAGCTGGAGCGCCCTGAGTTCCTCGCCGTTCAGCCGTTCCCCGGAGTCCAGCAGCCGCGTCGTCTCCACGAGCGCACCCTACTCGGCGCAGGCATACCGGACCCCGGCCGGACCCGGCCGACTCGGCCCTACTTGGCGAACGCCGTCATGAAACGGTCCCGGAAGGTGTCCATGCCCCACACAGGCGCGTTGTCGGCCGGCTTGAGGCCGTCCGTCCAACCCCAGTCGGCGACCCGGTCCAGCACCTTCGGGTCCTTGGCGACGATCGTGATCGGCACGTCCCGGTTGCTGGTGCCCTTGGTGACCGTCGGGACGGGCTGGTGATCGCCGAGGAAAACGAGGACGGTGTTCTCGTCGCCGTAGCGCTGCATCCACTCGGTGAGGCTGTCCAGCGAGTACTGGATGGCCTTGCGGTACTCGGTGCGCACCCGCGACGCGCTCTTCCAGACCTGCTTGGGGTCGGTGCCCTCCTTCTTGATCTGGTTGAAGACCGTCCCGTCACCGAGGTCGTTCCAGTCGATCATGTGAGCGATGGGCGACCAGGGGTTGTGGCTGGAGGCCAGGATGATCTCCGCCATGATCGGGTCACGGTCCTTCTTGCCGTGCTCCAGCTTCTGGAAGGCCTCCAGGCTGAACTGGTCCGGCACCGGCGTCCAGCTGAAGTACGGGCCCTTGTAGCCGAGGTGGGTGGAGTCGTAGATGTGGTCCAGGCCGAAGTACTTGCCCTCGGGCCAGGACTTGCGCACGCCGGGGACGATGCCGACCGTGCGCCAGGCGCCGGTCTTCTGGAAGTAGCTGGTGAGGGTCGCGCGGTCGCTCCTGGTCAGGCTCAGATAGCGCTGCTGGTTCTTGACCCACAGGCCGGACAGGAACGTCGAGTGGGCCATCCAGCTGCCGGCGCCCGTCACGGGCGAGGTGAGCCAGCCGCTGCGCGAGGCGAAACCGGCCGACTTGAGCCGGTTCGTGCCCTCGGTGAGGGTCGCGTCGATCTCCGGGGCCATCGTCGGGTCGTCGATCGCGATCCGGCCGTAGCTCTCGATGAAGGTGAACAGGACGTCCTTGCCGCGCAGTCCGGTCAGCAGCTGGTCCGACGGGGTCGAGGCGAAGGCGTCGACGGCGGCCTCCTTGCGGAACACCTCGGCGTCGCCCAGGCCGTTGCGCACGAACTGGATGCGGTTGGCGATCACCTCGGTGTTGCCCTTGTTGGCGACCGCGACACCGCCGAACTGCACGCCGAGGGTGAAGCAGAGCACCCACACGGTGCCGAAGACGAGGGTGGTGCGGACGGCCACGGGGCGGTGCCTGCCCAGGACGTTCGACAGCCGCACCACCGCGAGGGTGTTGAGCGTGATGACGGCGATGACCAGGAGGATGACGCCGATCACCGCGAGCACCTCGCCGGTGCGGCCGAATGTGTCCTTGAGGAAGTCCATGCCGTCGGTGAGCAGGATCCAGTCGAAGACCAGGTCGAACGGTCGGGCCAGGAACTGGTAGAAGCCCATGTCGGTGAGTTTCAGGACCGCGAACAGCCCGAGGAAGAGGCCGGAGAGGACTGCCAGGATCCGGCGCGGCTTCGGCGGCAGCACGAGGAGGACGCCCGCGAGGATGATGCCCTCCACGGGGATCCGCAGGGACCACAGGAGCGAGATGCGGTCGAGCCGGTTCGGGAGCAGCAGCACGAGCAGCACCAGCACGGCGGCCAGCACGGTCGTCCCGACGTTCACGACTCGCGCGGCCAAGGGGTAGCGGCGGCGCCAGCCGAACCAGCCGGGGCGCTGGGAGGCGGGCGAGTTGGCGGGGGCGGCTGCCGCGTCGCCTTCCTCCGCAGCCTTGTCGGCAATGACCTCGGCCTTGTCGGCTGCCTCGTCGTCGCCGGCATCCGCCTGGGGCTCGGCCTGGGGCTCGGCCTCCGTGCCGCCGGTGGCCTCCGGGCCTTCCCTATCGACGGCACCGCCGGTCTTCTCCGCCTCTTCCGCCCCACCACTCCCCGGTTCCGTCTCGCCCTCGGTGCGGTCGTGCAGGTGGCGGGAGCGAGTGAAGAGCGGCACTCGATGGTCCTTCCGTGCGGTCGTGCGAGGGAGCCTGGGACAGCAGGTCGGACAAAGCCCGTGTCCGCGCCTGCCATCCCCAGTACGATCCCATGTCGCCGCCGGTTCAAATGCATGGGTAAGGCACCGGTAAGGAATCACCCGTCCGCCGCGACCGCCACCTTCCGCGCCCACCGGTAGTCCGCCTTGCCGCTCGGCGACCGGTGGATGGACTCGGCGACCACCAGCTGACGTGGGATCTTGTATCCCGCGAGCCGCGCCCGGCAGTGCGTCTGGACGTCCTCAAGAGACATCCCTCCCGCCCCCTCACGCAGCTGCACCACGGCGGCCACATGGTGACCCCACTTCACGTCCGGCACCCCGGCCACCACCGCGTCGTACACATCGGGATGCGCCTTGAGCGCCTGCTCGACCTCCTCCGGATACACCTTCTCGCCGCCCGTGTTGATGCACTGCGACCCACGGCCGAGGACGGTGACGACACCTTCCTCGTCGACGGTCGCCATGTCCCCGAGCAGCACCCACCGCTCGCCGTCCTTCTCGAAGAACGTCTCGGCGGTTTTCCGCGGGTCGTTGTAGTAGCCGAGCGGCACATGGCCGCACTGGGCGACCCGTCCCACCTCGCCCACCGTGACGGGCTCGTACGTCGCCGGGTCGACCACCTGGGTACGGGAGTTGACCCGGACCCGGAAGCCGCGCTCGGGACCGGCGTCCTCCGTCGCCGTACCGTTGAAACCGGACTCGGAGGAGCCGAAGTTGTTGAGCAGCATGGCGTTCGGGACGAGCGCCTGGAACTCCCGGCGCACGGTGTCCGACATGATCGCCCCGGACGAGGACACGCTGAACACCGACGACATGTCCGTGCCCTTCATCGGCCCGGCCAACGCGTCGATGAGCGGCCGCAGCATCGCGTCGCCGACCAGCGACATGGCGTTGACCTTCTCCCGCTCGACGGTCCGCAGCACCTCCTCGGGCACGAACTTGCGGTGCAGGACGACCCGTTGGCCGAAGTTGAAGCCGATGAGCGCCGTCAGCGTGGAAGTACCGTGCATCAGTGGGGGCGTGGGGAAGAAGGTGAGGCCCGCCCCGCCCGCCGCGACCCGCTCGGCGAGCTCCTCGGGCCGTTTCACCGGCTCACCGGTCGGCGCGCCACCGCCCAACCCCGAGAAGAACAGGTCCTCCTGACGCCACATCACCCCTTTGGGCATGCCGGTGGTGCCGCCGGTGTAGATGATGAACTGGTCGTCGGCGGACCGGGCGGGGAACCCGCGCTCCGCTGACCCCGAGGCCTCGGCGAAGGGCACCGCCGACAGCCCGCCCGCCTCGGTCGCGTCCCCGACCCGCACCAGATGCCGCAGTCGCTCCGCGTGCGGCAACGCGGCCGCCACCCGCTCCGCGAACTCCGCCTCGAAGACCAGGCCGGTCAGATCGGCGTCCCGGTACAGATAGACCAACTCGTCCTCTACGTAGCGGTAGTTGACGTTGACCGGCACGAGCCGCGCCTTCAGGCAGCCCAGCAGCACCTGGAGGTACTCCACGCCGTTGTAGAGATGCAGGCCCACGTGCTCGCCGGCGCGTATCCCGCTGTCGAGCAGATGGTGGCCGACGCGGTTGGCGGCGGCGTCCAGCTCCGCGTACGTCAGCCGGCGCTCCTCGCCCGTGCCCGGGATGTCGAAGTACGCGAGCGCCTCACGATCCGGGACCACGTCGACGACCGACTCGAACAGGTCCGCAAGGTTGTACTCCACCGCTCCTCCTGACCGAGCAAGGGCCTGTCTCTGTGAGGGTTCGCCGGTCATCAGAGCAAAGGGCAACGCAACTGTGAAGGGTCCGCGCGAAGAAATCTGACTGTCTGTCAGAAAACCCTTGAAGTGGATCGGCCACTCCTGCAACCTGTTCTCGTTCTGGCAGAGGGGAGACGGTCGATGGGTGGCACGGAACACCTCAACGTCCAGCGCGAGGGCGCCACACTGGTGCTCACGCTCAACCGGCCGGAGGCGAAGAACGCGCTCTCGTTGCCGATGCTGGTAGGGCTCCACGACGGCTGGATGGAGGCCGACGCGGACGACTCGATCCGCTCGGTGGTCTTCACCGGCGCGGGCGGCACGTTCTGCGCCGGCATGGACCTCAAGGCCCTGGCCGGGGGCCGGGGCGGCGAGGGCGAGCAGTACCGCGACCGCCTCAAGGCGGACCCGGACCTGCACTGGAAGGCGATGCTGCGCCATCACCGGCCGCGCAAGCCGGTGATCGCGGCCGTCGAGGGGTACTGTGTGGCCGGCGGCACCGAGATGCTCCAGGGCACCGACATCCGGGTCGCGGGCGAGTCCGCGACCTTCGGACTGTTCGAGGTCAAGCGCGGGCTCTTCCCGATCGGCGGATCGACTGTCCGTCTCCAGCGCCAGATCCCGCGCACCCACGCGCTGGAGATGCTGCTCACCGGACGGCCGTACACCGCGCGCGAGGCCGCCGACATCGGACTGATCGGCCACGTCGTCCCGGACGGCGCCGCCCTCGACAAGGCCCTGGAGATCGCCGAACTGATCAACGCCTGCGGCCCGTTGGCCGTCGAGGCCGTCAAGGCCTCCGTGTACGAGACGGCCGAGATGACGGAGACCGACGGACTGGCCGCCGAACTCAAGCGCGGCTGGCCGATCTTCGACACCGCCGACGCCAAGGAGGGCGCCCGCGCCTTCGCGGAGAAGCGACCGCCCGACTACCAACGCCACTGAAGGAGCCCGGGCATGCCCGAAGTCCTCAAAGCCCCCCTCGTCGTCGAGTTCCCCTTCACCCGCTCCCTCGGCCCCGTGCAGAGCGCCTTCCTCACCGGCCTGCGCGAGCGGTTCGTCCTCGGGGTACGGACCCGTGACGGCCGTATCCTCGTCCCGCCGGTCGAGTACGACCCCGTCACCGCCGAGGAGATCCGCGATCTCGTCCATGTCGGCGTCACCGGCACCGTCACCACCTGGGCCTGGAACCCCGCCCCACGCCGAGGCCAGCCGCTCGACAGGCCCTTCGCCTGGGTCCTGGTGAAGCTCGACGGCGCCGACACCGCCCTCCTGCATGCCCTCGACGCCCCCGGCCCCGACGCCGTGCGAACCGGCATGCGCGTCCGCATCCGCTGGGCCGAGGAGCGCTCCGGCGCCATCACCGACATCGCCTGCTTCGAGCCGTACGACGGCGAGGAGTCCGTGGCCACCCTCCACGCGGGCGAGACCGAGGACCCGGTCGCCGGCATCGTCGCCCAGGCCCGTCTCGACTACACCTACTCACCCGGCCGCGCCCAGACCGCCTACATCAACGCCCTCGCCGAGAACCGGACCGTAGGCGAGCGCTGCCCCTCCTGCCGCAAGGTGTACGTGCCGCCGAGGGGTGCGTGTCCCACATGTGGTGTCGCCACATCGGAACAGGTGGAAGTGGGTCCCAGCGGCACAGTCACCACCTTCTGCATCGTCAACATCAAGGCGAAGAACCTCGACATCGAGGTGCCGTACGTCTACGCCCACATCGCCCTCGACGGCGCCGACCTCGCGCTGCACGGCCGGATCGGCGGGATCCCGTACGACCAGGTGCGGATGGGCCTCAGGGTCGAGCCGGTGTGGACCGAAGGCGGCCGCTATCCGGACCACTACCGGCCCACCGGGGAGCCCGACGCGGAGTACGACACCTACAAGGAGCTGTTGTGACGCGTGACATCGCGGTCGTCGCCTTCGCCCAGACCGACACCCTGCGCTCCACCGAGGACATGTCCGAGGTGGAGATGCTGATGCCGGTCCTGCACGGCGTGCTGGCGCAGACCGGCCTGAAGACCGCCGACATCGGCTTCACCTGCTCCGGCTCCAGCGACTACCTCGCCGGGCGCGCCTTCTCCTTCACCCTCGCCCTCGACGGCGTCGGTGCCTGGCCGCCCATCTCCGAGTCGCACGTCGAGATGGACGGCGCCTGGGCCCTGTACGAGGCCTGGACCAAGCTGCTCACCGGCGACGCCGACACCGCGCTCGTCTACTCCTACGGCAAGTCCTCGCCCGGCTCCCTGCGCGACGTCCTCACCCGCCAGCTCGACCCGTACTACGTCGCCCCCCTGTGGCCCGACTCGGTGGCCCTGGCCGCCCTCCAGGCGCAGGCGCTGATCGACGCGGGCGAGACGGACGAACCGGAACTGGCGGCGATCGGCGCCCGCAGCCGTGCCACGGACAACCCGCATGCCCAGCTCAAGAGTCCGGTGCCGCAAGGGGATTACGTCGTACGACCCCTGCGTACCGGCGACTGCCCGCCGATCGGCGACGGAGCCGCCGCGGTCGTCCTCGCCGCGGGGGAGCGGGCGCGGGAACTCTGCGAGCGGCCCGCCTGGATCCGCGGCATCGACCACCGCATCGAGGCGCACTCGCTCGGCGTCCGGGACCTCACCGACTCGCCCTCCACCCGCCTCGCCGCCGAGAAGGCCGGTGTCTTCGAACGGCCCGTCGACACCGCCGAGTTGCACGCGCCGTTCACCTCGCAGGAGGTCGTCCTGCGCAAGGCGCTGCGGCTCGACGACTCCACCAGCGTCAACCCGTCCGGCGGTGCCCTCTCCGCCAACCCGATGATGGCCGCCGGTCTCGTCCGCATCGGCGAGGCCGCCTCCCGCATCCACCGGGGCGAGTCCGACCGGGCCCTCGCCCACGCCACCTCCGGCCCCTGCCTCCAGCAGAACCTGGTCGCCGTACTCGAAGGGGATCCCCGATGAGCAAGGAGCCCGTGGCCGTCGTAGGCATCGGCCAGACCAAGCACGTCGCGGCACGCCGGGACGTGTCGATCGCCGGGCTCGTCCGGGAGGCCGCCGGGCGGGCGCTCGACGACGCCGAGTTGACCTGGGCCGACATTGACGCCGTCGTCATCGGCAAGGCGCCCGACTTCTTCGAGGGCGTCATGATGCCCGAGCTGTACCTCGCCGACGCGCTCGGCGCGGTGGGCAAGCCGATGCTGCGGGTGCACACGGCGGGATCGGTAGGAGGATCAACGGCCCTGGTCGCCTCGGGACTTGTCGCCTCCCGTGTCCACTCCACCGTGCTGACGCTGGCCTTCGAGAAGCAGTCCGAGTCCAACGCGATGTGGGGGCTGTCCCTGCCCATCCCCTTCCAGCAGCCGCTGCTCGCGGGGGCGGGCGGCTTCTTCGCGCCGCACGTGCGCGCGTACATGCGGCGCACCGGCGCGCCCGACACCGTCGGCTCCCTGGTGGCGTACAAGGACCGCCGCAACGCCCTCAAGAACCCGTACGCGCACCTCCACGAGCACGACATCACCCTGGAGAAGGTCCAGGCCTCGCCCATGCTCTGGGACCCGATCCGCTACTCCGAGACCTGCCCTTCCTCCGACGGCGCCTGCGCGATGGTGCTCACCGACCGGGCCGGCGCCGCCCGCGCGCCCCGTCGACCCGCCTGGATGCTGGGCGGCGCGATGCGCAGCGAGCCCACGCTCTTCGCCGGCAAGGACGCGGTGTCGCCGCAGGCCGGGAAGGACTGCGCGGCCGACGTGTACCGGCAGGCCGGGATCTCCGACCCGCGCCGGGACATCGACGCCGTGGAGATGTACGTGCCGTTCTCCTGGTACGAGCCCATGTGGCTGGAGAACCTCGGGTTCGCCGACGAGGGCGAGGGCTGGAAGCTCACCGAGGCCGGGGTGACCGAACTCGACGGGGACCTGCCCGTCAACATGTCGGGCGGGGTGCTGTCCACCAATCCGATCGGCGCCTCGGGCATGATCCGCTTCGCGGAGGCAGCCCTCCAGGTGCGCGGTCTTGCCGGGGAGCACCAGGTCGACGGGGCGCGCCGGGCGCTGGGGCACGCCTATGGCGGCGGCTCCCAGTTCTTCTCGATGTGGCTCGTGGGGTCCGAACTCCCTGATGCGTGAAATGCCTCGGTAAAGGTCCCCCTCACGTGGCCTGTCGGCGGTGGAAGTCGATCGCTAGGCTGGCCGCGGACGACGCAATCGGGAGGAGCACGGACGTGGCCGAGAGCACCATCCAGCAGCAGCCGCTCATGGGCTGGGACAAGCCGGAGCTGGACCTGAGCACAGCCGATTGGCACTCGAGCAGCCGTGGCCTGGGGGATGTCCAGATCGCCTTTGTCGAGGGGTTCATCGCGATGCGCAACAGCGGCCGCCCGGAGAGCCCTTCTCTGATCTTCACGCCCGCCGAGTGGGGCGCGTTCGTGTCGGGGGCACGGGAAGGGGAGTTCGACCTCACCTGAGCCGACGGGGTGTGATCACCCGAGGTGACCCGGAGGTGTTCCTTCCGTTTTTCCGGACACGCGACCTGGAGTCCCTTCCCGGGACCGATGCCTGAGCGAGGCAGGTCCGGGAAGGGGAGGGTCGTACTTCCGGAGGTGAGGAACCCTGATGAGCACGCTGCCGGTGATCGCGGCGGTCGACGGTTCGGACGACAGCCTGCGCGCCCTGGACTGGGCGCTCGACGCCGCCCGCAGGCGCGCGGCGCCCCTGCGGGTGGCCCATGTGCGCCAGTACGCGGCCTGGGGCCAGCCCGACGTCCTGGTGGCCGGTGCCCCCGACCCGGACGACGATCCGGTCCTCGACCGGGCACGGACGTATCTGGAGGGGCTGTCCGACCGCCCGCGCGTGGAGTATGTCGGCCTGGAGGGCGCACCGGGCGCGGTGCTGCCCGAGCTGGGCTCGGCCGCGCAGCTCCTGGTGCTCGGCTCCCGGGGCCGTGGCGGCTTCGCCAGTCTGCTGCTCGGCTCCAACGGCATGGCGGCCGCGCGGGACGCCGCATGCCCGGTCGTCGTGGTGCCCCGCCCGGGACGTGAGGTCCCCTCCGAGGCGCCGGCCGGCCCCGGCCCCCGGGTGGTCGTCGGCCTCCATGTGGACAGCCCCGACGAGGGCGCGCTCGCGTTCGCCTTCGCCGAGGCCGCCCTGCGCGGTGCCCGCCTCCAGGTGGTCGCCGCCTACCAGTGGCCGTTGCGGACTTGGGCGTCGCCGGGCGAGCCGATCTTGCCGACGGTCGACCAGGACGCCGTCGAGAACGAGACCCGGGCCCTGGCCGAGGGCTTCGTCGCCCCGCACCGCACACGACACCCGGAGGTCGTCGCCGAGCCGTACGTGGCCCCGGGCGACGCGGCCGGTCACCTCGTCGCCGCCTCCAAGGACGCGGACCTGGTCGTCGTCGGCCGCCATCGCCGCCGTCTGTCGGCCCCGGCCCGTATGACGGGCTCGGTCACCCAGGCCGTCCTGCTGCACGCGGCGAGCCCCGTGGCGGTGGTCCCGCCGGGAATGCTGGAGCCCGCGCCGCCCGAGGAGTGATCCCCACGTCAAGATCGGTGCAAGGCTTTCTCCCGGATGTGGCTCCGCACCACATGTGGCGCCGACCATGAGGGCGTGACCTCCAAGGCGGCCAGACGGCGCTTCAAGAAGGCGGAGCGGCTGCGGGCGTTCCGGGAGAAGCGCTCGCCCGGGCGACGGGGCCGGCAGACAGTGGGGGCCGTACTGGGAGGCATGGTCGGCTTGCTGCTTCTCGCGTACGGCGGGCTGATGTTCACCGGTGCCGTCGGGCTGACCGGCGCCTCCGAGCGGTTGCGCGTCGACTCGTGCGCGATGGTCTGGGAGGGCGGCAAGCGGGCCACGGAGTGCTACGGCCAACTCCTCTCGCCCGATGGCACGTTGATCGACACCCGTGCCGCGATGCAGGCCGACGCCCGCGTCGGCTCGACCGTCGCCGTACGGGACCTGCCCGTCGTCGGCCTGGAGACGCTGGGCTTCCGGGCGGTCGCCGGGTGGGCGACGGTGACCCTTCTGGGGCTGCTCCTGATCGACGTCGGGATCTGCGCGGTGCCGATCCTGCGCGGCCCGCACACCGTCGCGGCGGCCCGACCGCGCAGGACCGGACGGCTCGCCAGGGCCGTGCTCGCCGGCACGCTGGTCTACGGCATCGCCGTGCTGTGGAGCCACATGGGTCCCTAGCACCGGGTGGGCCGAGAACCCCACGTCGGCCGGGCGGGAAGCGTACGCTGAGGTGCCATCAGGTCACGGTGCGCGCTCGCTCCCCGCGTGGGCGCACGGCCGTGGCGGGGGGTGCGCCATGGTCCAGCGCAGTGCGCGCAGCAAGAAGACTCTCCTGGAGCGGGAGAGTGAACTCGCCGCCGTCGACGAGGCGTTGACCGAGCTCACCGGGTTGCGTGTGGACGGCGCCGAGTCCCAGGGGCGGCCGTACGACTCCACGGCGCAAGGACGCCCGCACGGCGCGCTGCTCGCCGTCGCCGGACGCGCCGGTATCGGCAAGACGACGCTCCTCGGCGAGGTCCGCCGCCGTGCCGCCGCCCGCGGCTGCACCGTCCTCGCCGCTCGCGGCGGGGACCAGGAGCAACGGGTCGCCTTCCACGTCGCCCGACAGCTCCTCCAGCCGCAGTTCGCCGGCGCCGGCGAAGTCGATCTCCGTGACCAGCTGGGGAGTTGGTACGACATCGTCGGCCCCGCCCTCGGCCTGTGCGCCCCGACCGACGGAGCGCCGCCCGACCCGCAGGGCCTGCGCGACGGCCTCGACTGGGTGCTGACCCACCTCGCCGTTCTCCGCGCCCCCATGGTGCTCGTCCTCGACGACGCCCACTGGGCCGACCCCGAATCCCTGGGCTGGCTCGCCGCGTTCGCACCACGCGCCGAACAACTCCCGCTGCTCGTCGTGGTCGCCTACCGTCCCGACGAACTCCCCGACCACGCCGAGGCGTTCAGGGGACTGCCCGGCCGGGCCGGCGGGCGCCCGCTCGACCTGGAGCCGCTCAGCGCCCTCGCCGTGGCCCGGCTCGTCCGCGAGGCGCTCGGCGGACACGCCGACGACGCCTTCTGCCGTGAGTGCTGGGCCGTCACCGCGGGCAACCCCTTCGAGACGGTCGAACTCGCCGCCAAGGTGCGCGACCGCGGCGTCGCCCCCACCGAGGAGGCCGCGCACCTGCTGCGCGACCTCGCGGCCGCCGTCAAGGGCAGCGGCCTGGCCGCCCGTCTCGAACGCCTCGGCGCCTCCGCCGTCCGCTTCGCCTGGGCCTGCGCGGTCCTCGGCACCGAGATCCAGCCGCCGCTCGCCGCCGCCGTCGCCGGAGTCGGCCGGGAGGAGGCCGCCGACGCGGCCGACGCCCTGCGCGGCGCCCGCATCCTCACCGGCGTCGAGACCCTGGAGTTCATCCACCCGCTCATCGCGACCGGCGTCTACCGGGCCATCCCTCCCGCCACCCGCGTCGCCCTGCACGGCCAGGCCGCCTGGTGCGTGGTCGACGGCGGACAGGGCCCCGCCGCGGCCGCCCGCCACCTCCTGGAGACCCACCCCGAAGGCGACCCCTGGGTCGTCCAGCAACTCCGCGCCGCGGCCGCCGAGACCCTCCGCTCCGGCGCCCCCGACGCGGCCCGCAGCTACCTCGCCCGCGCCCTGCGCGAACCCCCGCCCTGCGAGGACCGGGCCACCGTCCTGTACGAACTGGGCAGCGCCTCCCTGCTCACCGAACCGGCGACCACGGTCAACCACCTGCGCGCCGCCCTCGAAGAACCCATCGCCGCCCCCGACCTGCGCCACCGCATCGTCTACCGGCTCTCCCAGGTCCTCGCCCACAGCGACCGCCTCGCCGAGGCCTCCGACACCCTCGCCCGCGAGATCAGGGTCACCGGCGACGCCCGCGTCAAACTCCGCATGGTCGCCGAGCAGTTCATGTGGGACGCCTTCCGCGCCGACGAGCCCGACCACCCCTCCCGCTCCCGCCGGATGGCCCGCCTCGCCGACCGTCTCACCGGCCGCGACCTCACCGAGCGGTACATCATCGGCCTGCGCACCTGGGACGCCGTCCTGCGCGGCGAACCCGCCCACATCGCCCTCCACCACGCCGAGCGCGCCCTGGCCGGCGGCCTCGGCTGGGCCGAGCCCGACCGCGGCTTCGAGGTGCCCGTCCTGGTCGCCCTCGCCTTCATGTACGCCGACCGGCCCGGCCGCACCGAGGAACTCTTCGCCACCGGCATCGCCGACTTCGAACGGCAGGGCTGGCGCGGCGCCCACCTCTCCTTCGCCTACACCCTCCTCGCCTACGTCCGTTTCCGCCGCGGCCGCCTCGCCGAGGCCGAGGACTTCGTACGGGCCGGACTGCGCCTCGCCGAGCGCGTCGGACCCGGCACCCCCGCCCACTGGTACGCCGTCGGCGTCCTCGTCGAGGTGCTGCTCGCCCGCGGCCGGGTCGGCGAGGCCACGCGGATCGCCGAGCACTACTCCTTCTCCGCGCCCTTCCCGGCCGCCGTCGTCTTCCCGGACGCCCAGACCGTCCACGGCGAACTGCTGCTGGCCCGCGGCCTCACCAAGGACGCGGCCGCCGAACTCGCCGCCGCCGGCCGCCGCCTGGAACCCCGCGGCATGCGCAACCCCTCATGGTGCCCCTGGCAGCTCCACCTGGCCCGCGCCGAGAGCCACGACGCCCCGGAACGCGCCGTCGCCACGGCCCTCGAAGCAGTAGGCCGCGCCCGCCAGTTCGGGGCCCCGTCCGCCGTGGGCCAGGCTTTGCGGTTGGCCGCGGAGGTCTCTTCGGGCTCGGCCCGTCTGAAACTCCTGGAGGAGTCCGTCACCCACCTCGAACGCTCCCCGGCCGCCTACGAACTGGCCTGCGCACTGGTGTCTCTGGGAACGGAACTGCGCCGCACGGGATCGATCAAGGAGGCGGCCGAACACCTGTATCGCGGCTTGGAGGTGGCCGTACAGTGCGGTGCGGACGGCCTGGTGAACACAGCCCGCGACGAAATCACCGCCGCGGGCCTCCGCCCCCGCCGCTTGCACAGCACAGAAACGGACACCTTGACGGCACGCGAGCGGACCGTGGCCGAGCTGATGATCCAAGGCCGGACGGAAAGCGAGATCGCTCATGATCTACGACTGGACGAAGCCACGATCGTGCGCCTGCTGTCCGCGGTCTACCGCAAACTGGGAACGGACAGCACAGGCCTGCCAACAGCCCTGAAACCCACCTAGGGGCGCGGGGAACTGCGCGAGGAACCCCCACCACCCGCAGGCGCCCGCTCACCTGCGCACCCCGTTACCATTGGCGCATGTCGTTCCTCCGCCGCCGCGCAACCCCCGCCGGTCCAGACTTCGACGTACTGGCCATGGACCCGGGCGACTGGCCCGGCAACCTCGGCGCCGGGCTCCTGCCCGCCCCCGACGGCACCTGCCAGGGCGTCTTCCTGCGCTACGACCTCTTCGGCGGCCGCGGTCCCGCGATGATCATCGGCAATCTGCCGGAGGGTTCCCCGGCCCGCGAGGTCCCCGAGGGCCAGGTGCCCTTCGAGGTCGCCCAGCTGCTGATCGCGCTGGAGAACGACGAGGAGATCACCGTCACCGACACCGAGGACATGCCGGTGATGCAGGGCGACAACCTCCTGATCGTCCGGCGGCTCAAGCTCTCCGAGAGCCGTATCTCCTGCGTCCAGTTCGACCGCAGCGACAACGTCCTGGTCACCATCGCGGCCTGGGACCGCCCCATCACGGACGACCTGTACGCCCTGCTGAAACCGCTGCCGGCGGAGCTGTTCCAACAGGGCTGAGCCTCACCGGGAGGGCAGGACGTCGACGTCCGCCGCCCGTACGAACTCCACGCGGTGCCCGTACTGGATCTCGTAGTAGAGCTCCTTGCCGCGGACGACCTGGTGGGAGTCCGTGGCGAAGGTGACCGCGTAGTAGTACTCACCGGGCACCTTGTCACCGACCACGTACCTCTGGCCCTCGGGCAGGGTGTACGGCAGGGGGGAGACCGTCTGGGCGGGGACTCCCGTCGGGTAGGCGGAGGCCTCCGGGTAGGCGCGGCCGTAGACCGGGATGCTCGTGCGGCCTTCCTTCGGGGTGACCACCAGGCCCGTGGCGTTCACCGCGGTGGGGTTGCTCCGCGGGTTGTGGAACCAGGCCTTCTGGCCCAGGTACCAGATCGCCGTCCAGTCGCCGTCGCGCCCCGCGACCGCGTACTGCTGGCCGGTGGAGACCCGCGACGACAGGTCGTTGACGTCGGTCGTGGGGGCCCTGCCGCCCAGACCGATGTCGGTGATCAGCGGCGAGGTCTCGTCGGGGGCGGAGTAGAGGCGCACCTCGCTCGAACCGTGGGACGCGCAGGGCACGCCTTTGGTGACGCAGCCCGTGTAGGTGGGCTGGTTGGTGGCGTAGTCGGGGCGGATCGTCACCAGGCCGCCCCTCTTGCCCGCGGTGGCCTTGAAAGGGTGGCCCAGCAGCTCGAAGTAGTGCCGCCAGTCCCAGTACGGACCGGGGTCCGTGTGCATCCCGGCCACGGTCGAGGTCGTCGGGCCCGGCACATTGTCGTGGCCCAGGATGTGCTGCCGGTCCAGCGGGATGCCGTACTTCGCCGCCAGGTACCTGACCAGGCGGGCCGAGGAGCGGTACATCGCCTCCGTGTACCAGGCGTCCGGGTTCGCCAGGAAGCCCTCGTGCTCCAGGCCGACGGACTTGGCGTTGACGTACCAGTTGCCCGCGTGCCAGGCCACGTCCTTCGCCTTCACATGCTGGGCGATGTGACCATCGGTGGAGCGCAGACTGTAGTTCCACGACACATAGGTGGGGTCCTGGACCAGCCGCAGGACGCCCTCCCAGGCGCCCTCGGTGTCGTGGATGACGATGTACTTGATGCTCTGGGCGGCCGGCCGGTCACCCAGGTCGTGGTTGCCGTAGTCGCCGTCCCCGAACTCCTCGTACGGCGCCGGGATCCACTCGCAGGACACCGTCCTCGGGCACTCGGTGCCGTTCTGGTTCAGCGTGCGCAGACCCGTCCGCGCCAACTGCCCGGTGTCCGGGGCGAGATCCGGCCGGGCGGCCAGCGCGACCTGCTGGCCGGCGTCCGTGGTGCGCTCCTCGCCGGTGCGCAGCACCTCGAACACGTCGTTCGCGTACGACGCCGCCGTCGCCGTGTCGTCCGCGCCGGAGAAGCGGGCCACCGCGCCGTACCAGTCCGCCGGGTCGGTGCTGAGCGGCTCGCCCAGGTCCTGCTGCGCGGCGGCGAGCAGCGCGGCGCCGCCGGCCACGTTCGCGGCGGGATCGGTGCGCAGCTCCTCGGCGCTCAGCCCGGTCAGCCCGGCCGCCTTCGGCAGGGTCTCCAGCCGGGCCGGGATCTCCGTCTCCGGCAGCTGCACGTCCGGGTGCAGGGCGGCGCGGGCGCTGTCGCCGCGGGCGTCCTCCGTGCCCTCGCTGTGGTGCGGCGCCGAGGCGATCGCCGTACGGGCGTCGGTGAGGTGCATCGGGCCGTAGCCGCCGGTCACGCTCGGCGCGCCGGCGTGTGTGTCCCAGCGGGACTGGAGATAGGAGACGGCCAGCAGGACGCTCTGCGGCACGTGGTACTCGGCGGCCGCCGAGGCGAAGGCCCGCTGGAGGCCGGCCGAGGAGTCACCGGCCGAGGAGTCCCCGGCCGCCGAAGGAGCCGCGCCGAGCAGGGGCAGCAGCAGAGTGGTGCCGGCCAGGGTGCCGACGAGTCTGCGGGTGGCTCTGTCGGTGGCGGTGGCGGATCTTCGCAAGGCAGCCTCCTGGGACGATCGAGCGCGACGATTCGGGCGGGGCCGGGCGTGCGTCAGTGCTACCGGCTTGCCGACGATCCGTCAATCATGCCCAGGGGCAGGGGAATTCCCTTCTCCATTGATCCATACGGTCGAAGCGGACCCGCACATACGAAGGTCCGCGGCGCGCCGCTCCACCGGGCGCACCGCGGACCACCGTCCCCGTCAGCGAGTGCCGACCGCCGCGCGCACGGCCCGTCGGGCCAGCTGGCAGTCGTCGTGCAGCCGCCTCAGCAGCAGCCGCTGTTCCTCGCCGGACGGCGCAGCACCCGGGTGGGCCGCTCCCGGTGCCGCCGGGGCCGTGTCGTGCATCGAACGCTGCACGGCCGTCTCGTAGGTACGGATCTCGCGGGTCAGGACGAGCATCAGGTTCACCAGGAAGGCGTCCCGCGATGCCGGGCCCGCGGACTGGGCGATCTGGCTGATCTGGCGGCGGGCCACCGGGGCGTCCCCGAGGACCGCCCACAGCGTCGCCAGGTCGTAGCCCGGGAGGTACCAGCCCGCGTGCTCCCAGTCCACCAGCACTGGACCGGCCGGTGAGAGGAGGATGTTCGAGAGCAGTGCGTCCCCGTGGCAGAACTGGCCCATGCCCTGCCGGCCCGCGGAGTGCGCGATGCCGTGGAGCAGTTTCTGCAGGTCGCCCATGTCCCGGTCGGTGAGGAGCCCCAGCTCGTGGTAGCGGGAGATCCGGGCCGCGTAGTCGAGCGGGGCGTCGAAGGTGCCCGCCGGGGGCCGCCAGGCGTTGAGCCGGCAGACCGCGCCGAGTGCCGCCCTGATGTCCGCCCGCGGCGGCGCCTCCGCCGGATGCCGGTGCAGGGCCGCGACCCGTCCGGGCATCCGCTCGATGACCAGGGTGCAGTTGTCCGGGTCCGCCGCGATCAGCCGGGGGACGCGCACCGGGGGACGGTGCCGGACGAACGAGCGATAGGCCGCTATCTCGTGCCGGATCCGCTCGGCCCATACCGGGGAGTGGTCGAGTAAACACTTGGCGACGGCCGTGCTGCGTCCGGTCGTACCGACCAGGAGCACGGACCGTCCGCTGCGCCGCAGCACCTGCACCGGGGCGAACTCCGGGCAGATCCGGTGCACCGACGCGATCGCCGTGCGCAGCTGGGCGCCCTGGGGGCCGGACAAGTCGAGTCTCCCGCTGAGCGGTTGGGTGCCGAGCCCCGGAACGCGTCGCGCCCTGCCCGTACCCGGTACGGGGGCCGTCGGCCGCGCGGGGTCGAGGTAGGGGCCGCTGCCCGCCGGGCGGGGGCGCAGCGGCCGGGGCGGGGCGGACACGGAGGACGATGCTGCGTACATGGGAGAAACAGATCCCTTCGTGTGCCTGCTGTGCCTGGAGAAGCAGTGCGCTGCCCGACCCGGACCACCGGGTGCACCCTGGGGAATGTCCCTGTGCGGTCCGGGTCGGGGTGGCGCGTTCCTACCTCAGCGCATATGCCCAGTGGCACACCATCTGGCGCACCCTGGCGAACCCTGGCGAATAGTCGCCCGGCATCTTTCACCGGGCTACTGTCAACTCAGCCGAGAACCTGGGGGCTTGACGTGAGCGGAGAACCCAACACCCGTCTTTCGGACCTGTTCGGCCTGGCCGGCTGGTCCAAGGGCGAGCTCGCGAGGCTGGTCAACCGGCAGGCGGCGGCCATGGGCCACCCCCAGCTGTCGACCGACACCTCGAGAGTGCGGCGTTGGATCGACATGGGAGAGATCCCGCGCGATCCGGTGCCGCGGGTGCTGGCAGCTCTGTTCACCGAGCGTCTCGGCCGTGTCGTGACCATCGAGGATCTCGGTCTGGTCCGGCACGGGCGTACGGGGAAACGGCCGGGCGACGGGAGTGCGGAACATCCCGACGGCATGCCGTGGGCGCCCGACCGAACCGCCGCGGTCCTCACCGAATTCACGGGAATGGACCTCATGCTCAACCGACGCGGCTTGGTGGGCGCGGGTGCCGCGCTCGCCGCGGGATCAGCTCTCACCAGTGCCATGCACGACTGGCTGCACACCGACCCTGCCCTCACCGCCGACGCTCCCCGATTCGACGATCCCCTGCACGCCGACCCCGCTGGGTTCGACCGCTACGAGGCCGCCCCCATCGGGTCGCAGGAGATCGAGGAACTGGAGCGCTCGGTCGAGGTGTTCCGGGCCTGGGACGCGGCCCGCGGAGGCGGGCTGCAGCGCAAGGCGGTCGTGGGACAGCTCAACGAAGTGGGCGGCATGCTCGCCTACCGGCACCCCGACCATCTCCAGCGGCGCCTGTGGGGCGTCGCCGCCAACCTGGCCGTCCTCGCGGGCTGGATGTCCCACGACGTCGGCCTCGAACCCACGGCCCAGAAGTACTTCGTCATCGCCGCGCACGCGGCGAGAGAGGGCGGCGACCGGCCGAGGGCCGGCGAGGCCCTGTCCCGCGCGGCCCGTCAGATGGTGCACCTGGGCCGGCCCGACGACGCGCTCGACCTGATGAAGCTCGCCCAGTCGGGGTCGGGCGAGCAGGTGCTGCCGCGGACCAGGGCCATGTTCCACACCATCGAGGCCTGGGCGCAGGCCTCCATGGGCAAGGGCCAGGCGATGCGCCGCACCCTCGGCCAGGCGGAGGACCTCTTCGTCTCCGACCGCAGCGACGTACCGCCGCCGAGCTGGATGCAGACCTTCAAGGACGAGGATCTGTACGGCATGCAGGCCCTGGCCTACCGCACACTGGCGGAGTTCGAGCCGGGTGCGGCCGCCCACGCCCAGCACTACGCGGAGAAGGCCCTGTCCCTGCGCAACGACGGGCGGGAGCGCTCGAAGATCTTCGACCATCTGTCGATGGCGTCCGCCTGCTTCATCGCGGACGACCCCGAACAGGCGGACCGGTACGCGCGGTTGGCCCTGATGGCGATGGGCTCCAACTCCTCCGGCCGCACCTGGGACCGGCTGCGCCAGATGTACCGGCTCACCGCCGAGTACTCCAGCTATCCGAAGATCAACGAACTGCGGGAGGAGATCAGGATGGCCCTGCCGAAGCCCAAGGGAAGGGGCGGCAACAGCGCACGGGCGTGAGCTTGTTATGACATCACTTTGGCGACGAGCACACAGGCGTCGTCCTCGCGCTCGGC
The DNA here is from genome assembly GCF_040643855.1 of Streptomyces sp. NPDC047072. Taxonomy (NCBI): domain Bacteria; kingdom Bacillati; phylum Actinomycetota; class Actinomycetes; order Kitasatosporales; family Streptomycetaceae; genus Streptomyces; species Streptomyces sp. NPDC047072. The sequence continues at coordinate 22,742 of NZ_JBEYVC010000056.1, forward strand.
CTCGCCGAACTCCTCCACGACCGTCCGCACGCAGTCCTGCGCGGTGCGCGCCCCGCCGAAACGGGGGGCGAGGCCGAGGAGTCGGTCCACCGCGGCCGTTCCGCTGTGCCCGGGCACCAGTCCGTCCGTGTGCAGCAGGAGCAGATCGCCCGGTTCGAGGGTCTCCTCGGCCTGGGCGTAGACGGCTCCGGAGGTCGCGCCGAGCAGCACGCCGTCCGGTGCGTCCAGCCTGCGCCCCGTCCCGCCGCGGAACAGCAGTGGGGCGGGGTGTCCGGCCTGCGCCCAGAGCAGGGTGCGGGTCTCGGGACGGTAGCGGCAGCAGACCGCGCTGCCGAGTGCGGGCTGGACGGTGGCGTCGAGCAACTGGTTGAGCCAGCCCATGAGTTGACCCGGCTGGGTGCCCGCCATCGCCATCCCGCGGACGGCGCCCAGCAGGGTCGCCATGCCCGAGGTCACGGCGACTCCGTGGCCGGTGAGGTCGCCGACGCTCAACAGCGTTTCTCCGTCGGCCAGTTCGAGGGCGTCGTACCAGTCGCCGCCGATCAGGGCGCCGGTCGCCGAGGGCAGGTAGTGGGCGGCGAGGTCCAGGGTCTCCGCGCCCTGGTGCGGCAGGCGCAGGGAGCCGCGCCACGGCGGCAGCACGGCTTCCTGCAGTTCCACCGCGAGCCGGTGCTCGGACTGGGCCTGCCGGCGGTGACGGTGTAACGAGTCACGGGTCTCGCTCACGGCCCGTTCGCTGCGCCGCAGTTCGCTGACGTCCCGCAGCACCGCCCACATCGAGGCGGTGCTGCCGTCGGTGTCGAGTACGGGCTCGCCCATCATGTGGACCGTGCGCACCTCGCCGTCCGGGCGCACGACACGGAACTCGCCGTCGATGCGCTGGGCGTCGACGAGGCAGTCCGTGACCATCGCGGTCAGCCGGGGCCGGTCCTCGTCGAGGACGAGGGAGGGGAGTTCGTCGAGGGTGAGCGGGGGAGCGGTGCGGTCCCGGCCCAGGATGCGGTAGAGCTCGCCGGACCAACTGGCCTCGTCCGTCAGGAGGTTCCACTCCGCGCTGCCCACCCGGCTGAGCAACGAGCCGCGCCGGGGAGCGGGCGGCGCGGTTCGCGCGGCGGGGTCCGCCCCGGGGGACGACCGCACGGGCGGCGGACCGTCCCGCAGCTGCGCCAAGTGCGCGTCCAGGTCGGTGAGTTGGTGCAGCGCGAGGTCGTAGAGCGCGCGCTGCCAGCGTCCCTGCGGGTCCGCTCCGTCGCTGGGCGCGTCCCGTCGCACGGCGTCCACGTCGCCCTTGAGCCGGCGCGCCTGCGATATCAGGGCGTCGACCGGGCCGCGTCCGGGCGGCTGGCCGGCTGGGCGGTCCGCGGAGAGGTGGGACGGCATGACGCACTCCGATGCGGGGACGGTTCGACCAAGGCGGACGGAGGGACCGTTACGACTGTTGCACAGGCCGCGACGCGCTGTAAGGGATTCGGCAACACACGATCCGGTGGTGCTTCTGGCATATGCCACAGTCTTTACGGCGAGCTGGTGACGGGTGGAGCGGGTACGTCGTTCGGTGCAGCAAATCGTAGACGGACTACGCGACTTGGTGGGGTCGCGTGGGTCCATCCATCCGATATTCATGCGGGTGTTCGAGGGTCTTGTGTTCCCTTTGGGGAAAGTGACGCAGGTCACATAAATTCATGCCGGGTTCGGCGTAAGGAAACGGCACCTGCGAGGTCCTACAAACACAACGGCACGACCGCCGCCGTCCGACCCGCAGGGGAGACCGCCCATGGACATCAGTCTCGAGCAGCCCGCCCGGGCCCGTCTGATCACCGCGGAGAGCCAGGAGCTGCCCGTCCCCGCGACCCTGCGCTACGACTCCGGGGACCCGCTGGCGGTGTCCCTGGCGTTCCCGCCCGAGGTCTCCCTGGACGGCGAGGGCGTGAGCTGGACCTTCGCCCGCACGCTGCTGCAGGAGGGGCTGCGCGGGCCGGCCGGCGGCGGCGACGTGCATCTGTGGCCGTGCGGCCCGGACACCACGGTCGTGGAGCTGCACTCGCCGCACGGCCTCGCGCTGCTGCAGTTCGACACGCCGGCCCTGCGCCGCTTCCTGCTGCGCACCTATGCCGTGATCGGCGCGGGGCAGGAGGATCTCGGCGCGGCCGTGGAGGAGGGGCTGAGCGAGCTCTTCGGGACCGTCCGGCCGTCGCCCCCGGCAGGTGCGGAGTGACCGGCCCTGGGTCTCAGTACCGCAGGATCCCCGCGATCCCGTCGGCTCCGCCCAGCGTGCCGTCCGGGACGAACCTCACGTCCGCGCCGGTCTCCAGGCACTGCTCGACGATCTCGTCCACGATGTCCTCGCGGGCGTCGAGGTCGCCGCTCGCGGCCGGGACCAGGTGGTCGCCGTGGTCGTCGCGCACGGTCGCGCGGTAGTTCTCCTCGACGGCCAGCAGACGGATCCGGCCCTCCCGGGCGCTGCGCCAGATCTCGTCGACGCCGGCCGCGAACGCGTGGCGCCCGCGCGCCGCGTCGAGTTCCCGGGCCACCGCGTGGGCGTTCTTGCGGGCCTCGGCGGCGACCAGCGGAGCGATCGCGTGCCGGACCGCGTCGGGCGTGCCGTGCGCGAGGCCGCCGTGCGGGACGTGCACCGCGTCCTTGGTCGCGCCGCCGACCTCGTCCAGCAGGGACAGCGCCGCCGGTTCCCCCGTGACGTACAGCGGCCGCGGATCCTCCCGCAGCAGCGCGCTCAGCGCGCCGTCCGCCTCGCGCAGGAACTGCCGGGTGCCCTCGTCCCGGAACGTGCTCGGGAAGTCACCCACCCGCTCCACGCGTTCGGCGTCGAAGTTCTCCCGGCTCCTGGTGAGCGGGAAGCCGCCGGCGCGATGCTCGGCGACCCGCTCGGGACCGCCGTTCCACAGCGTGATCCGGTCGGGGGAGACCGACAGCACCCAGTACGGCCGCTCGGCGGCCTGCGCGGAGACGAGGTTGCGGGTCAGGAAGGTGTCCGAGAGGACCACACGCTCCGGAACCTCGCGGGCCAGCGACCACACCTGGTGCTCACCCGGAGCCGCGAAGATGACCAGACCGTCCTCGGCGTGCGCGAGATCGACCTCGGCGAGCGCCTGGTCGAGCTGGCGGGAGACGTCGATGCGCCGCTCCCGGGGGACCGCCGGATCGGTCTCCAGCCGCCGCTTGGCCTCGGCCACCACATTGCGCAGCCGGACCGGGTCCTGGGTGTTCTCGGGCTCACGGCGATGGGTCGGCGTCAGCACCGACACCGCGGGATAGGCGCGCGGGCGACGGAGGTCGGAGAGGGTCGCGGGGCTGAGTGCGTGCTCCATAACAGCACCATAGGACCGATTCACCGATCAGGCATTTGGGGCAAGTTGATCGGTTCCGGTGGCTCGCGGCTCCGACGGTCCGAGAACGGCGATCGAGCCCTGCGCCATCGCGCACAGGGTCTCGGTGCCCTCCGCGTCGACCGTGCTGAGATCGCAGCGGCACACCACGCGCGTACGGCCCGCCCGGACGACCTCGGCGCGGGCGCGCAGCACCTCACCCCGGGCCGGGCGCAGGAAGTCGACGGTGAAGCCGGCCGTGCTCACCGCGGAGCCCACCACCGAGCCCGCGGCGAAGGAGAGCGCGTTGTCCGCCGCGTACCCGAGGACACCGCCGTGGACGGTGCCGCGCTGCTGGAGGAGATCGCCGCGGATGTCGAGTTCGAGGGTCGCGGCACCCTTCGAGAAGGCGGTCAGGCGAGCGCCGACCAGCCTGCTGAAGGGCTGCTCCGCCAGGACCTTCCGGGCGAGCGCCAAGTCCAGGGACTGACTCATGGGCACCTCACTTCACTGGTGAAGTGAGGGTGGCGCGGATCGGCCCCGCGTGTCAACATCGGCCCATGTCCGAGCCCGACGACCAGCGTCTGTACTTCCTGCTCCAGCGGGCCGCGCACCGGCTGCGCACCTCCGCGGACCGGCGCTGTCTGGCCGCGGCCGGCGTGACGACGGCCCAGCTCGGCGCCCTGTTCGCCGTCCGGGACGAGCCGGGCGTCACCCAGCAGGGGCTCGCCGGGACGCTCGGTCTGCGGGAGTCCGCCGTCACCGGCCTCGTCGGCCGGCTCACGGCGGCCGGGCTTCTCGCCCGGCGCCCGCATCCGCGCGAACACCGGGCCGTGGTCCTGGAGTTGACCGATGCGGGCACCGCCGCCCTCGACGCGGCCGCTCCGGAGATCGACCGCTTCAACGCCGAACTGCGCGCGCTGCTCGGCGACGACGGCTTCGCCGGCACGGCGGCGGCCCTGCGCCGGCTCGCCTACGGGGAGGCGTAGAGGGCCGGACAGGGCGAGGTTGAGGCGGCTCCCGTCGCGGAGCGGCGCTCAGTCCTCGTCCTCGGGCCCGCACGAGCTGCCGTCCGGGGGCAGGGTGCCGTACAGGAGGAAGTCGTCGACCTTGCGGTGTACGCACTTCGAGGAGCCGTAACCGGTGTGCCCCTCGCCCTTGTTGTCGAGGACGACCGCCGAGTCGCCGAGCCGCTTCGCGGTCTCCACCGTCCAGCGGTACGGCGTCGCCGGGTCACCGCGGGTCCCGACGAGGAGCATCTTCGGGGTACGGACGTCCCGCACCTTCTCCCGGATGAAGTCGGTGCCCTTGGGGCGGCCGTAGCACATCAGGTACTCGGTGAGCCGGTACCGGCCGAAGACCGGGGACGCCTGCTCGTACTCCTCCCGCAGGCGGCCCAGGTCCTGGCCGATCCGGTCGGCGCCGGGGCGGTCGGGATCGTCCGCGCAGTTGACCGCCATCAGCGCCGCCGGAAGATTGTCGAGCGGGACGTCCTCCGCGTCGGCGAGGGGGAGGTGCGTCTCGTCGGCGGTGGGGGAGGCGGTCCCGGTGCTCTTCGTGAGGAGGCCGACGCCGGTGCCCTTCGTGGGAAGGCCGATGCCGCCGCCTCCGAAGCCGAGGATGCCCGACGTGTCGCCCTGCTCCACCAGTTCGGCCAGCGCCCGCTCCAGGGACGGCCACAACTGCCTGCTGTAGAGGGCCTGTCCGATCGCGCCGACGAGGTCCTGTCCCGTGAAGTCGGGGCCGAAGCCCGTCGCCAGCGGATCCTCGTCCAGCGACCTCACCAACTGTCCGACCTGCGCCCGGGCACTGCGCGCGTCCGTGCCGAACGGACAACCGACGTCCTTCACGCACCAGTCGACGAAGTCCTCCAGCGCCGTCTGCTGCCCCGCGGCACCCGCCACGCCCTGTTCGGACAGCGGTTCGGTGAGGGTGTCGACGCCGTCGAGCACGAGTCGTCCCACCTTCTTCGGGAACTGCGCGGCGTACACCGCGCCGAGGCGGGTCCCGTAGGAGAAGCCGAGGTAGTTGAGCTTCCTGTCGCCGAGAGCCTGGCGCATGACGTCCAGGTCGCGCGAGACATTCACCGTGCCGATGTGGCGCAGGACCGGCCCGGAGTGCGCGGCGCACTGGTCGGCGGCGCTGCGCAACTGCTGGAGCACGGCCTGCGGATCGTCGCCGAGCCCTGTTTCCCCGGCGGTCGCGTCGAGTGCCTCGTCGGTGCCGTCGCCGCAGCTGACCGGGGCGGACCTGCCCACCCCGCGCGGATCGAAGGACACCACGTCGTACTCGTCCGTGAGATCCATGAACTCCTTGCCCCCGGCGGCGAGTTCGGGCACACCCGCGCCGCCGGGCCCGCCGAAGTTGAGCAGGACCGAACCCCGCGGGTGTCTGCTCGTGGCCCGGTAGCGGGCGAGCGCGAGGTCCAGGGTGCCCGCGCCGGGGTGGGCGTAGTCGAGGGGGACGGTGATCTTGCCGCACTGGAGATCGTAGGGCGCCTCCATGCCCGTGCACTTCGACCAGTGCACCTTCTGGCGGTAGAACCGCCCGAGCCCGGAGCCGTCGGCGGCCTCGGCGGGCAGTGTGGTGCCGAGCAGGGCCACTCCCACGGCCGCGGAGAGGGCGTACCGCCGGACCCCGCCTCGTGTCGACAGCCTGGCCAGCATCCATGCCTCCACGGACGCCCGCCGCGGACCGGTCATCGGCGCCCTCGATCACGATAGGTGGGCTCCCGGCGGGCCGCCTCCCGGCGAGCGGGATCCTATAATCTGCCCTACCCTGTGCCCGATCGGTGGTGATGAGTAGGTTTTGCCGCAAGTTCGACAACCATGTCGCTCGATGGGGTGAAAGGCCGATTAGCCATAACTCTGATGGTTCGCCTGCGTTTTACGCGGTGCGGGCGACTGCTCGCGTCCAAGTCTGGAAGGCAGGCAACCATGAGACGGGCTACCCGAAACGGTCTGATCGCCGTCGCCGCCGCGTCCGGGGCGATGGCCGTGACGATGCCGGCGTACGCCGGTGCCGCGGCGGACGGCGCCGCGACCGACTCGCCCGGGCTGATCTCCGGCAACACCGTCCAACTCCCTGTGCACGTGCCGGTGAACGTGTGCGGGAACACCGTAGACGTGGTGGGGCTGCTCAATCCGGCCGCGGGCAACACGTGCGTCAACGAGGGCTCCAGGGGCGGGAGTTCAGTGCGGGCGGCCGGTGCCACGACGACGGACGGCGGCGCCACGGCCCGCGGTGACGTCCAGGACTCCGCGGGCGTCCTCTCCGGCAACGGCGTACGGCTGCCGGTCCACCTCCCGCTGAACGTCAGCGGCAACAGCGTGAACGTGGTCGGCATCGGCAACCCCTCCGACGGCAACACGTCGGTGAACGGGCCCGGGGAACCGCCCGCGGAACCGAACCGCCCGACCACGCCGACACCCACACCGAGCACGCCGCCGAAGGAGACCCCGGCACCGCGGCCGGCCGCCCCACACACGCCGCCCGGGCCGTCCCTCGCCCACACCGGCGCCGACCAGACCCTGCCCGCGGGGGTGGGAAGCGCCGCGCTCGTCCTCGGCGGAGCCGTGCTGTACCGGCGCTCCCGCGCGGTGCGCTGACCGCGCGACCTCTCCGGCGGGCGGAAGGCCCCATCGCACGGGTGGCCGATGGGGCCTCCGCTCACGCCCGACGTCCGGTCAGCAGCACCATGCCCGAGTCCCCGTAGTTCGGCAGCGTCGGGTCGCTGTCGAGGTGAGTGACCGTCAACTCCTTTGTCAGCGGCGCGAACACCTCGGTGACCAGGGCCGGGTCGACCGGGCAGCCCGGCCAGCGGGAGGCCGGTCCGACGCGGTAGGTCGGCAGGTTTTCCATGAACGCGGCCACCAGATGCCCGCCCGGCACCGCACAGCGCACGAACGCCCGGCAGAAGCTCGCGAACTCGGCGAAGTCCTCGGTGGCCCCCTCGGCGACGAAGTGCATCGACGCGAGGTCGTACGCGCCCGCCTCCAAGTCCCGTACATCCGCGTGGACTACGCGCACCTGCGCCAGAGACCGCGCCAAGGTGCCCGGCACGGCGGGGTTCAACCGTCTGCACAGCGCGTGGAACGGCAGCCAGCTCGCGTCCGGCCGGCAGACGATCTGCTGCTGCAGATAGGCCACGTTCCCGGCCCCCGCCTCGACGGCGTCGATCCGGCGGCTCACCGCGGACGCCAGGATCAGCGGATACAGGTTCGGCCCCGCGCCGAACTCCACGGACCGAGCGACACCGCCCGGCGCGAGCCCGCGGTAGAACGCCGCGTGGTGGGCGATGACCGCGGCGTCCGAGGGGTGCAACTCCCGGTAGTTCTCGGCGAGATAGTCCACGACCGGCCAACGGTCCCAGTCCACGTCGTCGTTGTGCGTGGTCATCGGCGCCTCACCTCCCGCACTCCCTCGCCCGCAGCCGGAACCGCGCCGCGAGCGCGGTCAGCGTGCGGTTGAGCCGGTCGATGTCCTCGTCCGAGTTGAGGGCCGTGATCTGCACCCGGAAGCCGACCCGGTCACGCGGGACGAGGGGATGAGCGGCCAGCGTCACGTAGATGCCCTCCTCCCACAGGAACGCGGCGACCGCGTCGAGGTCGGCCGGATCGGCCAACGGGATCTCCACGATGGGCAGTTCATGCGTGTTGAGGGTGGCCACGTCGAGAGCGGCGAGATGGTCGAGCACCCGCACGGTCCTGCGGTGGATCGCGGCCCTCAGCTCGTCTCCCCGCCGGTCGTTGACGTCGAGCCCGGCCAGCGCGGTGGCCAGGGACGCCGTGGGCGAGGGGCCGGAGTAGAGATAGGGCGCCGCGGTCGTCTTGAGGCGGTTCTTCAACTCGGTGGGCAGCGCCAGGAAGGCGAGCAGCGACGAGTACGCCTTCGAGAAGCCCGCGGCCAGCACGATCCCGTCGTACGACTCGCCGCTGTACCGCACCACGCCGTTGCCGCGCATGCCGTACGGACACGGCTCGCCGGGCCCGCGCTCCCCGATCAACCCGAAACCGTGCGCGTCGTCGACGTAGAGCGTCGCGCCCCGCTCCCGGCACACCCGCGCCAGCGCGGGCAGGTCGGGGACGGTGCCGGTCATGCTGTCGACGCCGTCCAGGCAGACCAGCCGGCTCGTGCCCGCGGGTGCCGAGTCGAGCAACTCGGCGAGTTCCTCCGGGTGTTCGGCGTGGAAGCGGTGCAGGGTGGCGCCCTGGCCGCGGGCGACCACGCAGCCGTCGTAGACCGTGCGGTGCGCTCGCGCCTCGACGAAGACGTGCCCGCCGTCGGCCAGGACCGGGATCACCGAGGCGTGGATGAGGGTCAGCGTCGGCAGCAGCAGGGTGTCCGGGGCGCCCAGCAGCGCGGCGAGGCGCTCCTCCAGCGCGGGATACAGACGGGGGCTGCCCAGCAGCCGTGACCAGCTCGGGTGGGTGCCCCAGCGTTCGACGGCCGGGCCGATACGGGCGGCGATCTCCGGGTCCCAGTCGAAGCCGAGGTAGTTGCAGGAGGCGAAGTCGACGAGCCAGTGCCCGCGGCTGCGGATCCGCCGCCCGCGCACCTCGTCGATGACCGCGTCACTCATCGGACTGGTCAGCCGCAGCCGCTCGATGTCCGACGGGTGGTGAGAGGGCAGGAACGCAGGCCCGGGACGGGCCGCGGGGTGTGCCTGCGGGGAGGACAAAGGCGAGCGTATGGACGAGGGCGTGGGTGCGGGTGCAGGCTTGGGCGCGGATGAAGGCATACGGCGAGCCGCCGGGCGTTCCTCCCGTGAGGGCGAGGGTGTACGGCCGTCCCCCCGCCGCTCCTCCGACAAGCCCCGTGACGGCGTACAGCCCCCCTCCCGCCCGTTCGCCCGCGCGACACCCGGCGCCACCCTCCCGCCGTCCCGCCGCAGCACCCGCTCGCTCTGCGTCACCGTCATCGGCCGGGCGAACAGGAACCCCTGTCCGAACCGGCACCCCATCCCGGCCAGCAGATCCCGCTGGGCCGAGTCCTCGATGCCCTCGGCGATCACCTGGAGCCCCAGGGTGTCGGCGATGCGGACGATGCCCTCGACCAGCGCGACCTGCTGGGCGTCGCGGGTGATGTCGTCGATGAACGTCTTGTCGATCTTCAGTACGTCGATGGGGAAGTCCCGCAGGTACCGCAGCGAGGAGAAGCCGGTCCCGAAGTCGTCGACCGCGATGTGCACCCCGAGCCCCTTGAGGTCCTCCAGTACCCCCTGGACCTGCGCGTCCCGGCGCAGCAGCACCCTCTCCGTCAGCTCCAGCTGGAGCGATCCGGGCGCGAGCCCCGGCGTCCGCAGCGCCTGCCCGACCTGGTCGACGAACCCGGCGTCGCGGAACTGCCGGGCCGAGACGTTCACACTCACGTACGGCGCGGTCGCGGGCCCCGGCAGCCGCTGGAGCCCGGCGATGTCACTGACCGCGTTCTCCAGCACCCACGAGCCCAGCGGCGCGATGTGCCCGGTCTCCTCGGCGAGGCTGATGAACTGCTCGGGCGAGACGGGTCGGCGTGGCGCCCGCGGCCAGCGCACCAGCGCCTCGAAGCCGACCACCGCACCCGCCGAGATGTCCACGACCGGCTGGTAGCGCAGCGCGAACTCCCGGTCGGCGACCGCCCGCGCGAGCCGGCTCTGCAGGTCGTGCCGCTCGACCATGCGGTCGTGCAGCAGCGGCTGGAAGCGGCGCCACTGCCGTTTCCCGGCCGCCTTCGCCGCGTACAGCGCGAGGTCGGCGTGGCCGAGCAGCTCCTCCGCGTCCGTGCTGTCGTGGGCCGTCGCCACGCCCACGCTCGCCGACACGCTCACGGACTCGTCGCCGAGCACGAACGGCCGGGTCAGCGTCTGCACGACCTGCGCGGCCAGCAGCTCGGCGTCCAGTGGCTCGCGCGCCCCTTCCATGAGGACGGCGAACTCGTCGCCGCCCAGCCGGGCCGCGGTGTCGGTGCGCCGCAGCGTCCGGGTCAGCCGGTTGCCGACGGCGATCAGCAGCCGGTCCCCCGCCGAGTGCCCCATCGTGTCGTTGACCTGCTTGAAGTCGTCCAGGTCGATGAAGAGCAGACAGGTCAGCGAGTTCTCCCGGCGGCCGCGCAGCAGGGCGCGCTCGACGCGCTCCAGGAGCAGCGTGCGGTTCGGCAGGCCGGTCAGCGAGTCGTGGAAGGCCCGCTGGGTCAGCTCGTGCTCCAGTCTGCGCTGCTCGGTGACGTCCCGCAGGGTGACCACCAGCCCGGCGACCGTGCGCTCGTCCCGGAAGTCGCTGCACCGCACCTCCACCTCGACCCGGCCGCCCCGGTGCCGTATCCACCAGTGGTCGTGGGTCGCGCGCGGCCCGTTGTCCCGTACGGCGGTCAGCTCGCGGGCGGCCCGGAGCCGGTCGCGCGGATCGACCAGGTCCGGCAGCGGGACGCCCACCAGCTCGGCGGTGCCGAACACGGCCTCGGCGGACGGGCTGGCGTAGCGGACGGTGTCGTCGTCCTCGACGATCAGGATGACGTCGGAGGTGTTGCGGACCAGGGTGCGGAAGTAGGCCTCGCTCTCCCGGCGCACCACCTCCTGGCGCAGCACGACCCGCTCCATGGCTAGCCCCGCGTGCGAGGCCAGGATCTCCAGGGAGCGCCGGGTCTCGGCGAGCGCCCGCCGGGGTCCCGCGACCAGGAGCACGCCCGGGATCTCGGCGGCCGGACGGTCGGGCGGGATCATGGGGCACACCAGGATCGCGGGCAGGTCGCCCAGCAGGGCGGCGAGCGCGGGTCCGAGCTCGGTGGGGGCCACGAGCCGGGTCTCGGACGGGGCCGGGCCGAGGGACGGGTCGGCGGGCAGCAGCAGGGTGCGGTGGTGTTCGGCAGGGCCCAGCAGCAGGTCCACGGCCCCCTCGCAGGCCCGGGCCACCTCCTGCTGCCGTACCGCGGACACCAGCGAGGCGGCCGCCCGCCGTAGCGCCAGCTCGCGCGCGACCGCTCCGCGGTGGGCCACGACCATGCCCGACAGCCGCAGGATGACCAGCAGGAAGAGGACGCCCGAGAAGGCGGCGATGACGGCCGCGTGATGAGGTGCGCCGGTCATCGCCTCGGCGAGCAGGATGCCCGGGGCGATCAGGGTGGCCAGCGCGAGGATCAGCACCCGGCCCCGGGGCGGGAGCAGGGACCGCCTCTGCGGTACGGCGGCCGTCAGCCCGGCCATCGCCGGGTGCAGCGCGGCCAGGCCCCAGGCGGTGTAGAAGACGATCCAGCCCGAGTCCAGCAGGGTGCCCGCCTGCCACATCCCGCCCAGTTGCAGCATGCCGTAGGCGATGTCGAAGCCGAGCAGCGTCAGTGTCCCCACGACCAGCAGCTGGACCGAGCGGTTGTGGCCCTCGACGGGGCTCGGGGTCACCAGCCGGGCCAGCAGGGCGAGGACCAGCACGTCACCGAGGGGATAGGCGATGCTGATCGCCCGCTGCTGCCAGGTCATCCCCGCCGTCTCGGCGAGCGGCTGCACCAGATACACCCACACCGGCAGCGCGAGTCCGGCGGTGAGGATCAGGGCGTCGAGCAGGCTGGGGAGGTCGTGTCCGGCCCAGCGGTAGCGGATGAGCCCGTAGAGCCCGGTCGCGAGCAGCGGATAGGTGGCCAGGTAGCAGGCGTCGGCGGGGGAGGGGAACGGGTTGGAGGCGTGGAAGTACTCCTCCAGGACGTTGTAGTACGTGTCGCCCGCGATGAAGGTCAGCAGCCCCGCCGCCAGGGCCCACCAGGGCCAGCGGTGGGCGGGTCGGTGGATCCGGATCCCGGTCAGCACGGCGGCGACACCGGCGAGCCCGATCACGGCCCACAGCGGGGTACGGGCGCTCGGCACCGTCATGTAGACGACGGTGGCGACCGCGACGAGGGTCGCGTGAGCGGCCATCAGCCGGTATGCCGACAGCAAGGGCAAGCGCCTCCCCCCACTGGAGGAGACCGGGCCGTCCACCTGGTCCGGGTTCCTTGTCGATCGTAGGAGCCGGATGAGGCGGCTGCATCTGGAGGGACGGCCGACTACGGCCGGTGGAACCGGCGGTGCAGGTCCCGTACGCGCTCCGTGAGCTCGGGGACCGGGCCCTCCACGATCACGCCGGGTGCGATCTCGTGGACGGGGAGTGTCCGGACCGGCGGGGCCGGGACGCCCAACTCGGCCAGCCAACCAGCCAGTTGCTCGGAGGAGGCCACGTACACGATCCGGCCGAGGCCCACCCAGGCGTGCGCGGCCGCGCACATCGGGCAGTGCTCACCGGAGGTGTACACCGTCGCCGCCGCCCGCTCCTCGGGGCTGAGGTGGGCGGCCGACCAGCGGGCCAGCTCGAATTCGGGGTGCCGGGTGCGGTCGCCGGAGGCCACCCGGTTGTGGTCCTCGGCGAGCACCTCCCCGTCGGCGCCCACGAGCACCGAGCCGAAGGGCTCGTCCCCGGCCTCCAGCGCCTCGGCGGCCAGTTCCACGCAGCGGCGCAGATGGGGCAGTTCGATCTCCGTCACGACCATGCGCACAGCCTAGAGCGGCGAAAACGTGGTGCGGCGGCCGTAAACGACATTGCCCCGGGGACGTCCGGGTGGTGAAGTGGGCCCATGGATCATGCAGCGGTGCTCGCGCTCTACGACCGGGACATGCGCGAAGGCGCCCAGCCGGACGGCCCCGGTACGCGCGTCGAGCGGGTCGGCGGGGTGGTCCGCCAGGTCGCCGAGGCGCACGGCTGGAACGGCGTCGTCTGGTCCGACCTGGACGAGACGAACGCCGACGCGGCGATCGCCGAGCAGGTCGCGTACTACACGGGGCTCGGCCGCGAGTTCGAGTGGAAGCTGTACGGCCACGACCTGCCCTTCGACCTCGGTCAGCGGCTGAGGGCGGCGGGCTTCACGCCCGAGCCCGAGGAGACGCTGATGATCGCGGAGGTCGCCGACCTGACCCTGGACGTCGATCCGCCCGAGGGGATCCGGGTCCTGCCGGTCACCGACCGGGCGGGCGTCGATCTCGTCGCGGACGTCCACGAGAAGGCCTTCGGCACCGACAGCTCCCGGCTCCGGCGCCAGCTGCTCGCCCGGCTGACGGACGACCCGGACACGGTCGTCGCCGTCGTCGCGCTCGCCGGCGACGAGCCCGTGAGCGCGGCCCGCATGGAGCTGGTGCCGGGCACCCGCTTCGCCGGTCTGTGGGGCGGTGGCACCGTCGAGGAGTGGCGCGGCCGGGGCATCTACCGCGCCCTGGTCGCCCAGCGCGCCCGCGCCGCCGTGGACCGCGGCTACCGCTACCTCCAGGTCGACGCGATGAGCACCAGCCGCCCCATCCTGGAACGCCTCGGCTTCGAACCGCTGACGACCACGACACCGTACGTGTACGAGGTGTAGCCGGAAATCTCGTTGGCGGATGTCACATCCCCGCCGCCCGGTCCGTCGTACCGGCATGACGACGAACCAGAACCAGAGCATCCTCCTCGCCGGCGCGAGCGGAGTCCTCGGCCGGCACATCACCCGGGCCCTGACCGAAGCCGGTCACAAGGTCACCGGACTCGGCCGGAGCAGGGACAACGGCGTCCGCGCCGACCTCATGGACCGCGACGCCCTGCTGCGTGCCGTGGACGGGCACCGCTTCGACACGGTCGTCCACGCCGCGACCGCCCTGCGCAAGGCGCCCATGCGCCACAGCGACATGCACGCCACCAACGCCCTGCGCATCCAGGGCACTTCGCACCTCGTCGAGGCCGCCCAGCTCGTCGGAGCGGGCCGCTTCGTCACCGAGTCGATGGTCTTCGGCTACGGCTACGGCGACTTCGGCGACCACGAACTCACCGAGGACGACCCCTTCGGCCCGCCCGGCACCACCGGGCAACTGGAGCAGCACCTCGCGGGCATGCGCACCAAGGAACAACTCACTTTCGGCACCCCCGGGTTGGACGGCATCGCCCTCCGCTTCGGCCTCTTCTACGGCCCCGGCGGCACCGAGGCCATCCTCGCCATGCTGCGCAAGCGGCAGCTCCCTCTCCCGGGCGACCACGGCCGGGTCCTGCCGTGGGTCGAACTCACCGACGCGGGCCGCGCGGTGGCCGCCGCCGTCGACCACGGGCGCCCCGGCCAGGCGTACAACATCGCCGACCGCACACCGATCGGCTTCCGCGCCCAAGTGGTGACCACCGCCGAGGAGTTCGGCGTGCCGAAGCCGATGACCGTACCGCTGTGGCTGATGCGGCCCCTGTCGTACGCGCACGCCATCATGGTGTCGAACATGCGGGTCTCGACCGCGAAGGCCGAGCGGGAGCTGGGCTGGACGCCCAGGTATCCGTCGACCCGCGACGGCGTGGCCGCGCTGCACGCGGCGACCCGGTGATCTACAGGTCGAGCTGGTACTCCACGGCCCGGTGCGTCGGTACGTACCCGAGCGCGTCGTTGACGGCGAGCATCGGCGCGTTGCCGTCCGCGGTGTCGGTGCACAACCCGGCGAGTTCCGGGTGCCGTTCGCGGGCGGAGCGGATCGAGGCCGCCTTCATCCAGCGGGCGAGGCCGCGGCCACGGTGCTCGGGCAGCACGGCGGTGCCGTAGTGCTGCCCGTCGCCCAACCCGTCGCCGGGCACGACGAGTTCGGAGAAGCCGACCACCTCGCCGGTGCTCTCCTCGACGGTGGCCACCGTGTACAGGAGTTCCCCGCGCCGGGCGACCGCCTCGGCGGCCGCGACCACCCGCTCCACGTCCCAGACGACCGTGCCGAAGTCCGTGCCCTCCATCGGCATGTCGTCCATGGCACGGCGTGAGTCCGCGAACGACCGCGCCCGTTCCGGCGGCACGGTGCCCTCCCACCGCGTCAACCGGTAGCCGGGACAAGGCCGTTCGACGAGCGCGTCGAGCATCTTCAGGTCCGCGTCCGCCAGCGGAAGGCGGGCGTACGTCAGCGACAGCACCCGGCGAAAGCCGCGCGCGGCCAGGAACAGGTCACCGGGGGAGCCCAGCACACTCTGGGCGATGACACTCCGCCGCCCCTCGGTCTTCGCCGCGGCCACCGCCGCCTCCAGGAGCCCGGTCCCCACGCCCTGGCGCCGTTCCGCGCCGTGCACCGCGACCTCCAGCTCGGCGAGATGCTCCTGCCCCTCCTTCGTGAACAGCCGCAGGAACGCGGACCCGAGCGGCACGCCGTCGGCCCCGGTCGCCAGCCAGGCGAGCCGGCGACTGGAGGCACCGGGCTCGGGATCGGCGAGCGGGGTGAGGTGGAAGGACAAGAGGGTCTCCGTCACGGGGAGGCGGTGTGCGGGCTGTCGCAGCCTGCCGCCGCGGTCCGCCGGACGCAACGGATATACGACGGCGCGCCGGACCGTCCGGCGCGCTCTGCTGTCGGTGTCCGTAGGTCAGCGGCGGGCCTTCGACCGGTCCAGTGCCGCCACGCCCAGCGCGGCGAGACCGATCTGGATGAGCCACTCGACCCAGTCGATGCCCTTGGTGTCGGCCACGTCGAAGGCACCGGCGATCGCCGAGCCGATGAGCGCGGCCACGATGCCTACCAGAATGGTCCACAGGATCCCGATGCGCTGCCGGCCGGGTACCACGAGCCGGCCCAGGACTCCGATGACGATGCCGATCACGATGGCGCTGATGATGCCGTCGATCTCCATCTCCACCCCCTTTTCCGAAAGCCCCCGCAGTAATGCCATTGCCCGCTGGAGGCAAGGGCAGTCCGGCTCCGCTTCAACCATCGGTCAACAGCCGGTCAATCCTGGGCCGCTGGGCCGGATCGACCCTGTTCGGCCTTCCGCTTGCCATGTACCGTTCAACTCGATCCGCCGTACTGAGTTCGTACGGCGGATGGTCTACGCGCGCAGATGCCCTGTTTCTACGCGCGTAGCCACCGGCACCCGCACAGCTCCTTCCCCCCGACCCCTCACGGAGGTACGCCGGATGCGTGGACTCACCAGACCCCGACGCAGACTCAGCGCGGTGCTCGCCGGAATCGGCCTGCTCACCACGGGCTTCGCCGTCCAGGTCGCCGCCACCCCCGCTGCCCACGCGGCCACGACGCACCGTGTCCTGTTCGACGACGGCCACGCCGAGGAGGCGGGCAACGCGGACTGGATCATCTCCACCAGCAAGCCGGACCCGCTGGCCCAGGACTCCTCCCCGTCCGCCGAGACGGACTGGACCGGCGCGCTCTCGTCCTGGGGCGTGGACCTCCAGAAGACCGGCAGCTACAGCCTCAAGACCGCCACCAGCGCGCTCACGTACGGCGGTTCGTCCACCACCGACCTCTCCAACTTCGACACGCTCGTGCTGCCCGAGCCGAACACGCTCTTCACGACCGCCGAGAAGACGGCGATCATGACGTTCGTGAAGAACGGCGGCGGTCTCTTCATGATCTCTGACCACACCGGCGCCGACCGCAACAACGACGGCGAGGACGCGGTCGAGATCCTCAACGACCTGATGACCAACAACAGCGTCGACTCGACCGACCCGTTCGGCTTCTCGATCGACTCGCTGAGCATCAGCTCCGACTACCCGTCGGCCATCAGCGACAGCAGCGACCCCGTGCTGCACGGCTCCTTCGGCACCGTCACCAAGAGCCTCATCGCCAGCGGTACGACCGCCACCCTCAAGCCCGCCGACAACTCCTCGGTCAAGGGCCTGCTCTACCGCACCGGTTACTCCGGCAACACCGGCGCCTTCTTCGCCACCAGTACCTTCGGCAGCGGCCGGGTGGCCTTCTGGGGCGACAGTTCGCCGATCGACGACGGCACCGGCCAGTCCGGCAACACGCTCTACGACGGCTGGAACGACTCCGGCGCCACGAACGCGGCCCTCGCCCTCAACGCCACCGAGTGGCTCTCTGGCGCGAGCAGCAGCGGCGGAGGCGACGACGGGGGCGGCTCGGGCACCTGCACCGCCGCCCAGCTGCTCGGCAACAACGGCTTCGAGTCGGGCAACACCACCTGGAGCGCCAGCAGCGGTGTCATCACCAACTCCAGCAGCCAGTCGGCCCGTTCGGGCTCGTACTACGCCTGGCTCGACGGCTACGGCTCCGCCACCACCGACACGCTCTCGCAGTCGGTGACCATCCCGTCCGGCTGCACCACCGCCGCGCTGAGCTTCTATCTGCACATCGACACGGCGGAGACCACGACCAGCACGGCGTACGACACGCTCAAGGTCCAGGTCCTCAACAGCTCCGGAACCGTCCTCGGCACCCTGGCGACCTACTCGAACCTCAACGCCGCCAGCGGTTACACCCAGCGCAGCTTCAGCCTGGCGAGCTACGCCGGTCAGACCGTCACCCTCAAGTTCACCGGCACGGAGGGCTCCACCCTCCAGACGTCGTTCGTCCTCGACGACACCGCGCTGAACGTCAGCTGACCCACCCGGTCGCGGCCAGCACCTCGGCCGCGATGTCCGGTACACCGCGCCCGTCGGTCACCACTCGCAAGGTGCCGACGGGCGCACGGTCCTCCAGCATGCGCGCCTTGCGCGCGCTGCCCCGCAGCTCGTGCTCCAGCTCGGAGCCCAACTCCCGTGCCGTGAGCCGCTGTCGGGCGGTCGCGTCGGTGGCGGTGAGCAGCACCCGGACGATCCGCACGCCGTCTCCCATCGCACGCCGGAACATCCCGGTCTGCTCCTCCAGCACGCTCACGGTGTTCGTGTAGACGAGGCGGCGGTAGCCGAGTTCGGCGTAATTGCCCCACACGGCGGTCAGGTTGCGCTCGCCGATCGCCGCCCGGCCCGGATCGCCCTCGGGCGCCGGATGCACCTGCCCCATGAAGTCGCCGTCGATCACGGCGTGCGCGACCTGCGCGGCCCGCAGCAGGGCCGAGACCTCCCAGCCGACGGTCGTCTTGCCGACGCCGGCGCGGCCGCCGATGAGCAGTACGTCCGCATGGTCCATGAACACAGGGTGACAGGCCGGGCGGGGCCGGGGCGACGGAGTTTCAGGCCCGCAGGGACCAGGTGCGCAGGAAGACCTCACGGCCCCGGGAGACCCCTTCGCTCGCCGCGTTCCGCGCGTCGATCCGCAGGACCACCAGCCCCTGTCGCGCCCCGGCGAGGTGAGGGTGAGACTCGTGTGGGCGTCGATATGTGTGATCCTGCCCCAGGGAGGCGGTCGATGGAGGAGTCGGTGCTCGGTGGGGGAGCGGTGAACGAGGTCGTACGAGTCGGTGCGACGGTACGGCGGACACGGTCTCAACGGACGGACTTCGTGCGGGAGTTGCTCGCGCTGTTCGAGTGGGCGGGATGGGAGGGCGCGCCACGCCACCTGGGCGCGGACGCCCAGGGCAGGGAGAGCTTCACCTATCTGGAAGGCCGGGCGGCACTCACCCCGGCCGAGCGGCGTGCGGCCCGCACCGACGAGGCGCTCGTGGAGGTGGTCCAACTGGTCCGCGCCTTCCATGACTTGACGCACGGCACGGCTCTGGCCGGCGACCAGGAGGTCGTGTGCCACAACGACCTCGCGCCGAAGAACACCGTGTACGCGGTCACCGGGAGCGCCTGGCGCCCGCTGGCCTTCATCGACTGGGACCTCGCCGCGCCGGGGGCCCGGATCCACGACGTGGCCCATGTGTGCTGGCAGTACCTGGAGTTGGGGCCGGAGGTGACCGACGTACCGGAGACCGCACGGCGGCTGCGGCTCGTGTGCGACGCGTACGGACTCGACGAGCGGGACGCGCTCCTGGACACGGTGCTGTGGTGGCAGGACCGGTGCCGGCGGGGGATCGAGGCCGGGGCGCTGCGCGGTGAGCCCGCCATGGTCGGGTTGCGGGAGCGCGGGGCGGTGGACGTGGTGCGGCGCGCGGGCGAGTGGGTCGCTGCCCACCGGCGCGAGCTGGGCGCCCTCCTGTAGAGACGGCGAGGGCCGGCCCGCGGAGGCGGACCGGCCCGAGTGGTGTCCTTTCCGGGGTGTTCCTACGGAGTCGGCGCGCTCTTCGCCGCCGTGCCCGCGCACATCAGCCCCAGGATCACGGCCAGGGCGCCGATGATGATGTTGTTCAGCGCGACACCGGCGTCCGGGCTGTCCCCGACGATCCAGGGGGCGACGATCATCCAGACGCCGACCGCGCAGAACGCCCAGCTGAGGCCGTACATGCGCTCCGGGGCCCGGGTGAAGCCGAGGGCGAGCAGACCGATCGCGATGCCCACGATGAGGTTGTGGGTCACGAGGGCGGGCTGGCTCGTCGTGTAGTGGAGTATCCAGGGGGACACGGCGCAGTACAGACCGAGCAGGAACACCGGTCCGTCCACGAGCGCCACATCGCGACCGCCGAGCATACGGGCGTAACGAGCCCGCATCTCGGAAACATCAGGGTGGCTGGAGATGTCACCTCTGGTGGGCGAGACGTTGGCCATTTCTCGTCTCCTTTGACTCGCAGGCCTGACCGCTTCTGTTGCGGTGTGCGGTAAGCGCCGCCTCCTTACATTCTGCGCTTATTTGGGCTTTATGTGTAGGGGTCGAAAATCAAGGAGAGATCGCGCCGCAGCCGGTGCAGCCCGCGCCGCGCGTGGCTCTTGACCGTGCCCAGCGGCCACCCCGTGCGCTCGGCGATCTGAGTCTGGCTGAGGTCCTCGTA
This sequence comes from Streptomyces sp. NPDC047072, assembly GCF_040643855.1. Lineage (NCBI taxonomy): Bacteria > Bacillati > Actinomycetota > Actinomycetes > Kitasatosporales > Streptomycetaceae > Streptomyces > Streptomyces sp. NPDC047072. Next base: position 42,600 of record NZ_JBEYVC010000056.1, read on the forward strand.
GAAGGTGAGCCGCAGGACCCGCTGCTGTGCGGACGGCAGCCGGGCGAGTCCGGCCCGCACGACCAGCTGGTCCAGGGTGGTCTCGGTCCGGTCGTCCGAGGACCCGGTGCAGGGGAGGCGGGCGCCCGCCGAGGCGACCAGGTCGGCCCGGCGCGTGCGCGCGGCCAGCGCGTCGGCGGTCTTGCGCCGGGTGATGCCGACGATCCAGCCGGCGAGCGTCCCGCGCTCCGGCCGGTAGGTCCCGCGGCCCTGCCACACACCGAGGAAGACCTGCTGGGTGACGTCCTCCGCCTCCCTGGCATCGCCCAGGGAGCGCCAGGCCAGCGTGTGCACCAGGGCGGACCAGTGCCGGTAGACGGCCGCCAGGGACGCCTGGTCACCCGCCACGAGTCCGCGCGCGAGCGCCAGCTCCTCCTCCGTCTCCCCGTGGGTCGTGATCGTGCTCGAGGGCGAGTTCATGACGGCGGCTCCTCACGTTCGGTGGAGCCATCCTGTGAGGCGGGGAACAGTCCGCTCAACTCGCATCGATTCTGCATCGTATAGTCGACTCATGACGGAGAAACCGGACGTCCCGGCAGGTCTCACCACCGGCGCCCTGGCCCGTCGGCTCGGTGTCTCGCCCACCACGCTGCGCTCCTGGGACCGGCGCTATGGCATCGGCCCCGCGGTCCGCACCGACGGACGGCACCGCCGCTGGACCGCGCAGGACGTCGCCGTACTGGAGACGATGTGCCGTCTGACGTCGGCCGGTGTGCCGCCGGCGGAGGCGGCGAAGGCGGCACGCGAGGCGCCGCCCGGGGCCCTCGAACCGGTGGCTCCCTCGCGCTCCCGGGCGGGCGGAGGGCTTCCCCTGGGAGACGTCCGTCAGGAGTGCCGCGGCCTCGCGCGTGCCGCCGTACGGCTCGACGCGCCCGCCTTGGAGGAGCGGTTGGCCCGCGCGGTCGAGACGTACGGGGTGGCCGTCGCCTGGCAGGAGGTGATGGTGCCGACCCTGCACGCGGTCGGCCGCAAGTGGGCCTCGTCGGGGGACCGTTACGTCGAGGTCGAGCACCTGCTGTCCTGGCATGTGTCCTCCACCCTGCGCCGAGCCACCCGCCCGCCGGCCGCGCAGACGGAGACCTCGCCGGCCGGGCCGGTCGTCCTGGCCTGTGTGCCGGGGGAGCAGCACACCCTGCCGCTCGAAGCGCTCAACGCCGCGCTGAGTGAACTGCGGCTGCCCACACGGATGTTCGGGGGCGCCGTGCCCGCCGAGGCACTCGCCGCAGCCGTGGACCGGCTCGGCCCCTCGGCCGTCGTCCTGTGGGCGCAGACCCGCTCCTCGGCGAGCCTGCCGCTCGCCCGGCAGGTGGCGGGCGCCCGGTGGGGCGTGAAGGGTGCCCGCCGAAAGCCCCTGGTGATGCTGGGCGGCCCCGGCTGGCTGGGGCATTCGGCGCCCGGCATGGCACGCCCCACCACCTTGCGGGACGCGCTGGCCGGTCTCACCGGCGAGGCGTTCTCAGTCGCGGCCGCGGGCCCGCTTGAAGCGGGCGAGTCCGTCCGGTAGCTGGACGATCGGGTCCGGGTAGTCGATCCCGGCCCGGTCCAGGCCCTGGAGCTTCCACGGCTCGTGTACAGCGGAGCCCTTCAGCCGCGCCAACTCCGGTACCCAGCGCCGGACATACGCGCCGTCGGGGTCGTACCGCCTGGCCTGGGTGACCGGGTTGAGGACCCGGTTGGGGCGGGTGTCGGTGCCGGTTCCGGCCATCCACTGCCAGTTGAGCTGGTTGTTGGCCACGTCGCCGTCCACCAGCAGGTCCAGGAAGTGGCGGGCGCCGACGCGCCAGTCGACGTACAGCGTCTTGGTGAGGAAGCTCGCGGTCAGCAGACGGCCGCGGTTGTGCATCCAGCCCTCGTACAGGAGTTGGCGCATGGCCGCGTCCACGATCGTATAGCCGGTTCGGCCCTCCTGCCAGGCCGCCACGTCCTCGTCCGCGGCCCGCGCGGTCCGCCAACGGTCGTGCCGCGTACGGTAGTCGGCGCTCGCGGCGGCCGGGCGTGCGGCGAGCACCTGGCGGTGGAAGTCCCGCCAGGCGAGCTGCCGTACGAAGGCGTCGGCTCCCGCGCGGGCGGCCCGGTGCACCAGCTCCACGGGGGAGAGGGTGCCGAAGTGCAGATGCGGCGAGAGCCGAGAGGTCGCGTCGCCCGCCAGGTCGTCGTGGCGGTCCGCGTAGTCGGCGATCCCGGTGCGGAGCCAGGCGGTCAGCAGCTTGCGGCCCTCACGCTCGCCGCCGGTCGCAAGTCCCTCGGAGAGTCCGGTCAACTCCCTTCGTGAGGGCAGGGGTTCGGAACCGATCCCGTCCGGGACCCGGACGGTGCGCGGGGCGGCGAGCGGATCGCGCAGAGGCTGCTGCGACCAGTGCCGGAAGTACGGGGTGAACACGGCGAAGTGGTCCGAGGAGGCGGGCAGCACCGCACCCGGGGCGACGGCGGTCGTCACCGTGTCGTGCACGTGGAGCCGTACGCCCTCCGACTCCAGCGCGTGCCGCAGCCGTTCCTCCCGCCGGTGCGCGTGCGCGCTGACGTCGGCCGCCATGTGCACCTCGTCGACGTCCGCCTCGGCGGCCACCTTGCACACCTCGTCGACGAGGTCCCCGGAGCGCACGACCAGCCGGCCGCCCCGCTCCCGCAGCCCGGCGTCGAGGTCGCGCAGACAGTCGGCGAGGAAGGCGAGCCGGTTGGGCACGGCGAACCCGGTACCGTCCACGGCCCGGTCCCGCACGAACAGCGGGACGACCCCGTCGGTGCCGTCGAGCGCCGCGCGCAGCGGCGGATGGTCGTGCAGCCGCAGGTCGGCGGTGAACAGGACGACGGACATGCTCATGGCGCTGCTCCTGAGAGGGGAGGGGGCTGGGGAGGAGTCCGCTGCGGCCTGCGCGATGTTGCGGGCCCAGCAGACCGTGCGGAGGGAAGAGAGCCCGCCGGCGGGGCAGCGGGTCCGACCGTCGGCGCCCGGCGAGACGCGCATCTCCAGCCAGGCGAGACCCGGCAGGCCCGTGCGCGTGTCGTCGTGGTCCATCGGCCTTCGTCCTTCCGGTCTCGCGATCACTTCCGTCGCAGGGGCCGCTTCGGATGCGGTCGCGTCCCTCGGACGGACGGGGACCGCGTCCGGGGGCCGGCATCCGTGGGCGAAAACGCGAAGACGTGAACATGCCCGCCCCGATCCCGGGCAACCGGACTGGTACGAAGAGGAGATCGACGCTGGAGGTGTCTGCCGCTATGGGCGCGAAGGTGTTGGAGCGGTTTCCTGCGGGAGCTCCGCGCGGATCGTGGCCGGCGGAGGAGTACGCGGCGGCGCGGCGCGCCAAGGGCGAGCCCGCGACCGTCGTGATGGATCTGAAGTCGGACGCGTTCCTCGTGGTGGTCCCGGCACGCGACGAGGACTGACCCGCATCCTCAGACCGAGGCGGTCAGCGTCCCGCCCAACTCGCGAGCCCGGCGCACGAACACCTCGTGCAGATCCCGGGCCGCCCGCGGGACCGATTCGGCCCGGCGGCGCTGGAGCATCAGCAGCACCCGGGCCGGGTCCCCCTCGATCGGCCGGAGGGTGATCGTGCCCTGCCGCTCCAGCGGATCCCCGACCACGCTGAAGTCGGGCAGCACGGTCACCCCGAGGCCCTCGGCGACCATCAGCTTCCCCATCTCGGCACCGTCTGTGGAGTAGGCGAAGGACGCCTCACGGCCGCCCAGCAGCCGGTGCACGAAACGGTGCATGACATAGCCGGTGCGCATCGCGATCAGCGGCTGGGTCAGCAGGTCGTCCACCGACACGCGAGGCCGGGACGCCAGCGGGTTGTCCGGTCGCAGGCACACCACCGGCCGCCCGTGCAGCAGTTGGGTCGACTCGAAGCCGGCGGGGGTGTCGTCGCCGTCGAGATGGTTGACGAGCCCGAGGTCGAACCCGCCCTCGGACAACGCCCGTCGGATCTCCGTCTGCTGGGCGCCGACCACCTCGACCTGCGTGAGCGGATGCACTGTACGGAAGTCCTCGACGGCCGGGATCAGCAGTGGCACCGTCGCCGCGTTCACCGTGCCCACCCGGACCATACGGCTGATGCGGTGCTGTTCGCCCGCCGCCGCCCGGAGCCGGTCCACCGCCTCCAGGACGCCGACGATGTGCGGCAGCAGCTCCCGGCCCTCCGCGCTCATCGTCGCCCCGGACCGCTTGCGCTCCAGCAGGTCGACGCCCAGCTCCCGCTCCAGGTTCCGCACGGTCTCGCTCAACGCGGGCTGTGACAGGCGCAGTTCCTCCGCCGCCCGGCGCAGCGAGCCCAGCCGGGTCACCGCCGCGATGTATTCCAGCTGTTCGGTCCGCATGCACCGCAGAATGCGGGCCATTTCCCGCCCGGTTCAAGGGTTTCCCTGTCACACGTTCGTGAAATTCAATGGTCCGCGATACGAGACCGGTCGGGTTTTCCTTGACGGCTCTCGCGGACGGCTGCCACGATCGAGGACATGAAGATGCGACTGGACCTCACGCGGCGACGCCATGTCGACCTCGCGCGCGTCTCCAGCGCCTCCTGTTGCGCCGCGGCCTGATCAACCTCCTGCGATCCGCCGCGCTTTTCCCCGCCTGAATTCACCGCACCAGCACCGCACCCGCACCACACCTGTGCCCTCGGTGAATTCGGCGTGCCCGAAAACATTCCGCAACAGGAGTTCCGCATGCCCGCGCCCGTGAAATTCGCCTACTGGGTCCCCAATGTCAGCGGGGGACTCGTCACCAGCAAGATCGAGCAGCGCACCGACTGGGGCTACGACTACAACCGCGAACTCGCCGTCCTCGCCGAGAACAACGGTTTCGACTACGCCCTCAGCCAGGTCCGCTACATGGCCAGCTACGGCGCCGAGTACCAGCACGAGTCGACCAGCTTCAGCCTCGCCCTGCTGCTCGCCACCGAGCGCCTGAAGGTCATCGCCGCCGTCCACCCCGGCCTGTGGCACCCCGGCGTCCTCGCCAAGCTCGGCGCCACCGCCGACCACCTCTCGAACGGCCGCTTCGCCGTCAACGTCGTATCGGGCTGGTTCAAGGGGGAGTTCACCGCCCTCGGCGAACCCTGGCTGGAGCACGACGAGCGCTACCGCCGCTCCGAGGAGTTCATCACCGCCCTGCGCAAGATCTGGACCGAGGACCACGCCGAACTCGGCGGCGACTTCTACCGGTTGCGCGACTTCTCCCTCAAGCCCAAGCCGCTCAACACGCCCGAGCGCCCGCACCCGGAGATCTTCCAGGGCGGCAACTCCACCGCCGCCCGCGCCATGGCCGGCCGGGTCTCCGACTGGTACTTCTCCAACGGCAAGGACTTCGACGGGGTCACCGAGCAGCTCACCGACGTCCGCAAGTCCGCCGCCGAAGTCGGCCGCAGCGCACCGAAGTTCGGCCTCAACGGCTTCCTCATCGCCCGCGACACCGAGGCGGAGGCGCGCGAGACCCTCCGCGAGATCGTCGCCAAGGCCGACACCGAGGCCGTCGAGGGGTTCGGCGCGGCGGTGAAGCAGGCGGGTCAGTCCACCGGCGACAAGAAGGGCATGTGGCAGGACTCCTCCTTCGAGGACCTCGTCCAGTACAACGACGGCTTCCGCACCGGCCTCATCGGCACCCCGGAGCAGATCGCCGAACGGATCGTCGCCTACAAGCGGCTCGGCGTGGACCTCTTCCTCCTCGGCTTCCTGCACTACCACGAGGAGGTCGAGTACTTCGGCCGGCGGGTGCTCCCGCTGGTCCGTGAACTCGAAGCCCAGCTGCCCGACACCGCGTCCGTCCCCGCCCGGATCTGAGGAGGCCCCCGAGATGAGCACCGTCACGAACACCGACTGGCAGACCCGTCCGGCCCCCGAGACGGCCCAGGAGTGGATCGCCCGCGCCGCCGAGGTCGCCGCCGTCCTCGCCACCGACGCCGCCGCCCGCGACCACGCCGGCGCCACCCCCTACGCCGAGGTCCGGCTCCTCAAGGACGCCGGACTCGTCACCCTCCTCGGCCCGACCGAGCACGGCGGCGCGGGCCAGGACTGGCCCACCGCCTACCGGGTGGTCCGCGAGATCGCCAAGGCCGACGGCTCCATCGGCCAGCTCCTCGGCTACCACTACCTCTGGTTCTGGGCCGCCCGCCTGGTCGGCACCCGCGAGCAGTGGGAGCAGGTGGAGGCCACGGCCAGCCGGGAGCAGTGGTTCTTCGGCGGCGCGGTCAACCCGCGCGACAAGGACGTCCTGGTCACCGAGGACGGCGACGACCTCGTCTTCACCGGCCGCAAGACCTTCTCCACCGGCAGCAAGGTCTCCGACGTCACCGTCCTCGAAGGCGTCCTGGACGGCACCGACCAGCACGTCTTCGCGATCGTGCCCTCCGACTCCGAGGGCCTGACCTTCCACGACGACTGGGACAACATCGGCCAGCGCCTCACCGAGAGCGGCGGCGTCACCCTCGACGGCGTCCGCACGCCCTGGTCGTCGGCGGCCGGATACGTCGACAAGGTGTTCCAGCCCCGGATCTACAACACCCTCAACGTCCCCACCATCCAGCTGGTCTTCGTCAACTTCTACCTCGGCATCGCGGGCGGCGCCCTGGAGACCGCCGCCACCTACACCCGTGAGAAGTCCCGCTCCTGGCTGCACGGCGGCTTCGAGCGCGCGGTCGACGAGCCGTACGTCATCGACATCTACGGCGACCTCACCGCCAAGCTCTGGGCGGCCGAGGCCCTCGCCGACGCCGTCGCCGCCGAAGGACAGAAGCTGCACGACGACCCCGACGCGGTCACCGAGAAGACGCGCGGCGACTTCGAGGTCCGGGTGGCCGCCGTCAAGGCCATCGCCACCGACGTGGCCCTGGAGGTCGCCGGTCGCATCTTCGAGGTGACGGGAGCCCGCTCGACGGCCACTTCGGAGGGCCTGGACCGGTTCTGGCGCAACGTCCGCACCCACACCCTCCACGACCCCGTCGCCTACAAGCGGCGCGAGGTCGGCCGCTGGGTCCTCGAAGGCGAACTGCCCGAACCCACCTGGTACTCCTGACCGCTTCCCCGGGGGCGCCCCCGCCTGAACCGGGGGCGCTCCGCCCCTCCTCCCCGAAAGAGGACCGCATGGCCACCGTCCTGTCCGTCTCCGGCAGCCCCTCCGCCTCCTCCCGCACCAACCGGCTGCTGCGCCACCTCGACCGGCGCCTGACCGCCCAGGGCCACGAGGTGATCCCGCTCGACGTCCGCACCATCCCCGCCGAGGCGCTCCTCGGCGCGGACTTCAAGCACCCGGCGATCGTCGAGGCAACCGAACTGTTCGCCCGCGTCGACGGCGTGGTCGTCGGCACCCCCGTCTACAAGGCGTCCTACTCCGGTGTCCTCAAGGCCCTCCTGGACCTGCTCCCGCAGTACGCCCTCGCCGGCAAGACCGTCCTCCCGCTGGCCACCGGCGGCTCCACCGCGCACGTCCTGGCCATCGACTACGCCCTCCGGCCCGTCCTCAGCTCCATGGGCGCGGCGCACATCGTGCAGGGCTGGTTCACCCTCGACAAGGACATCACCGTGCACGAGGACGGTTCGCTGACCGTGGCGCCGGTGGCGACCGAGGCCCTGGCCCAGGTCGTCGACCAGTTCTCGACCGCGCTGGGCCACCGGCCGGTCCTGGCGGCGGCGAGCTGAGCACCGTGACCGCCCATGTGATCGCCGACGACACGGAGGCCCTCGCGGTCGCCGCGGCGCTCGCCGACGAGTTCCGTACGGGCGCCTCCGAGCGGGACGCCGAACGCAGGCTGCCCCGCGCCGAGTTGGACCGCCTCTCCGCCTCCGGCCTGCTCGCCGTCACCGTCCCCGCCGAGCACGGCGGGGCGGACGTCGGTGCCCCGACCCTCGCCGAGATCTTCCGCCTGCTCGCCTCCGCCGACGCGAGCCTCGCCCAGATCCCGCAGAGCCACTTCGCCTACGTCAATGTGATCCGCCGTCAGGGCACCGAGCAGCAGCGGAAGTTCTTCTTCGCCGAACTCCTCGCCGGCCGCCGCTTCGGCAACGCACAGTCGGAGGCGGGCACCAAACACGTCCAGGACATCCGCACCCGGCTGACCCCGCGACCGGACGGCTCCTACGTCCTCGACGGCGTCAAGCACTACTCCACCGGCGCCCTGTTCGCCGACTGGATCCCGGTACTGGCCCGCGCCGAAGAGGACAAGCTCCACGTCGCGTACGTCCCGCGCGACGCACCCGGTGTCACGGTCGTCGACGACTGGGACGGCCTCGGCCAGCGTACGACGGCCAGCGGCACCGTCCGCCTCGAAGGCGTGGAGGTCCCCGCCGACCGGGTGCTTCCCCACCACCTGACCTTCGAGGGACCGCAACTCCACGGCGCGGTGGCCCAGTTGCTGCACGCCGCCATCGACGTGGGAATCGCCGGTGGCGCGCTCGAAGCGGCGGCCGAGTTCGTACGGACCAAGAGCCGCCCGTGGTTCGAGAGCGGCGTCGACACGGCCGCCGAGGACCCCCTTCTGATCCAGCGGTTCGGCGAACTCGCCCTCCAGGTACGGGCGTCGGAGGCGCTGCTCCGTGAGGCGGCGCGAGCCGTGGACGCGGCCCGGGACGACCTGACCGACGACTCGGCGGCCGAGGCATCCATCGCGGTGGCCGCCGCGAAGGTGCAGGCCGCGCAGGCCGCCGTGGAGGTGGGAAGCGCCCTCTTCGAGGTCTCCGGTACGCGTTCGGCCCTCAACTCCCTGAACCTGCACCGGCATTGGCGCGACGCCCGCACCCACACCCTCCACGATCCGACCCGCTGGAAGATCCAGCACATCGGCCGGTACGTACTCAACGGCACCCGGCCGCCCCGCCACGGCCTCCTCTAGCGGCCCCCACGAACGGAGACCTCCCGTGTCCCTCACCTTCCACTGGTTCCTGCCCACCAACGGCGACAGCCGGCACGTCGTCGGCGGCGGCCATGGCACACCGGCCACGTCCTTCGGGCGGGACCGGCCGCCGACGGTCGCCTATCTGAGCCAGATCGCCCGGGCCGCCGAGGACCTGGGGTTCGTGGGGGCGCTCACCCCGACCGGGGCGTGGTGCGAGGACGCCTGGCTGACCACCGCGATGGTCAGCCAGAACACCGAGCGGCTGAAGTTCCTGGTCGCCTTCCGGCCCGGGTTCGTCTCGCCGACGCTCGCCGCGCAGATGGCGTCCACGTTCCAGCGGCAGACCGGGGGGCGGTTGCTGCTCAACGTGGTCACCGGTGGGGAGAGCCACGAGCAGCGGGCCTACGGGGACTTCCTCGACAAGGACGCCCGGTACCGCCGTACCGGAGAATTCCTGGAGATCGTCCGGGGACTGTGGGAGGGCAAGACCGTCGATCTCGCGGGGGAGCATCTCCGGGTCGAGGACGCGAAGTTGGCGCGGGTGCCGGATCCGGTGCCGGAGGTGTACTTCGGGGGGTCCTCGCCCATCGCCGGGGAAGTGGCCGCCAAGTATGTGGATGTGTACCTCACTTGGGGTGAGCCGCCCGCCCAGGTCGCCGAGAAGATCGCGTGGATCCGGGGGCTGGCCGCGAAAGAGGGGCGGACGCTGCGGTTCGGGATCCGGCTGCATGTGATCACCCGGGACACATCCGAGCAGGCCTGGGCGGAGGCGGAGCGGCTGCTCGCGGGGTTCGACGCGGAGACGGTGAAGGCCGTGCAGGCCGGGCTGGCCCGGAGTGAGTCGGAGGGGCAGCAGCGGATGCTGGCCCTGCACGGGGGCGGGGACCGGGACGGGTTGGAGATCTACCCCAATCTGTGGGCCGGGATCGGTCTGGTGCGTGGGGGTGCGGGGACGGCGCTGGTCGGAAGCCATGAGGAGGTCGCCGAGCGGATCAAGGAGTACGCGGCGCTGGGGATCGAGGAGTTCGTGCTGTCCGGGTATCCGCACCTGGAGGAGGCGTACTGGTTCGGGGAAGGGGTGCTGCCTCGACTGGCCGCGGAGGGGGTTTGGCGGCATCCGGTCGGATCTCCGTCGGTGCCGTCGGCTCAGGTGCCGTTCGCGGGCTGAGGTCTCCGCGCCCCTAAGAAGCACCCGCCAGTGCGTTCAAGTGTGAGCGTCTCGACTCCTTCGTCTGGGCCTGGACCATCAGGAACAACGCCTCCCGGGCGAGGCGTTGAGGCGTGCTGTCCAGTTTCATCGAGCGGCCGCCTCCCGAGACCACCGCGGCCGTCGTCGCCGCCTGCATCAACTCGTAGGAACGGGTTCTGAGGGACAGGCGTTCGTCCAGGTGGTCCGCGCTGTCCGCCAAGGTGTAGGCGGCGTCGCGGAGTTGGGACAGGCGGAGCCGAAGCGGTGCCGCCGTCTCCTCGTCCACGAAGGTCAGTGCCCGTGAAGTGACCCCGAAGACCGCCGGGTTGGTGTTCACCGTCTTCGTGCGGTCCGTCGCCGCCCAGCGGTCGTACGGGGTGCGCAGGGCCACCGCTTCCTCCGGGAGGCGGAAGCCGTCCAGCTCCAGGGTCACCGTGCGGGCCGCGGTGAGGGCGGCCAGGTGCAGCGGCCGCGACGGGCGCAGACCGGGCTGCTCCCGCGCCTCCGTGAAGGCGAACAGGGCCTCGTCGTCGGGGGTGACTCCGGCCAGGAGCATCACGTCGTTGAGGCCCCAGCCGGTGTACCAGGGAACCGTGCCGTCGAAGCGCCAGCCGGCGCCGTCCCGGGTGGCCCGGACCGGGGTCCGCGGGTGGGCGCGCAGATGGGCGTAGGCCACCCCCGCCAGGAGTTCGCCGCGGGACAGGGGGCCGAGGAGCCGTTCGCGGACCGCCGACTCGTTCTTCGCCAGGGTCTGGACCGGCGTGTGGTGCTGGGTCTGGACGAACCACGTCGACAGACAGGCGCCGGCCAGGATCTCCGCCGTCTCCCGCGCCACCGCGCCGGGAGCGGCCGAGCCGCCGTACTCCTCGGGAGCCGTCACCCCGAGCAGGCCCGAGCGTTTGATCTCCTCGATGTGGCGCGCCGGGACGCCCTCCCGGTCGACGCGTTCGGCGTGCGGGGCGAGGAGGGTGTCGGCCAGGCGGTGGGCTTCGGTGACCAAGGGGTGCGTCATGAGCAAGATTCTTCCGGGTGTCGTGGGGCGGGGTGTCGATCCGGGGGTGTGCCGTTCGTGTAGGAGGTGAGAGGACACCCTGATGGCGAGGAGGCCGTCATGCAGTACTACCTGCTCAACGTCATGCAGCCCGGCTGGGACGAGCTGCCCGCGCCCGAGGTGCTCGCCGGGATCGGTGAGCGGCTCGACGCCTTTCACCAGGAGCTGCGCGAGGCCGGCGCCTGGGTCTTCGCCGGAGGACTGCACGGCCCCGACTCCTCCACGGTGCTGCGGCCGCGGGACGGGGGCGTGATCGTCACCGACGGGCCGTACGCCGAGGGCAAGGAACAGCTCGGCGGGATCTGCGTCGTGAAGGCGCCCGACCTCGACGTAGCCCTGGAGTGGGGGCGCAAGGCCGCCCTCGCGACCACGCTGCCCATCGAGGTGCGGCCCTTCCAGCACCAGTCCGAGGACTGATGCGGCAACCCGACGTCGAGGCCGTGTTCCGCCAGGAGTACGGCCGCGCGGTCGCCGTCCTGGTCCGCTTCCTCGGCGACATCGACCTCGCCGAGGAAGCGGTCCAGGACGCCTTCACCACGGCCCTCACCCGCTGGCCCGAGACCGGCGTACCGCCCAGCCCCGCCGGATGGATCATCACCACCGCCCGCAACCGCGCCGTCGACCGGCTGCGCCGCGAGTCCACCCGCGAGTCCCGCCACGCCGAGGCCGCCCTCCTGCACGCCCCCGACGCGCCGCCCGAGGAGGGTCCCGTGCGCGACGAACGGCTCCGCCTGATCTTCACCTGCTGCCACCCCGCGCTCGCGCCCCAGGCCCGGATCGCCCTGACCCTGCGACTCCTCGGCGGCCTCACGACCGCGCGCATCGCCGCCGCCTTCCTCGTGCCCGAGCCGACCATGGCCCAACGCCTGGTCCGCGCCAAGGCGAAGATCCGCAACGCCCGGATCCCGTACCGCGTCCCGAGCGACGCCGACCTCCCCGAGCGGCTGCAAGGGGTGCTGGCCGTCGTCTACCTGATCTTCAACGAGGGGTACGGCGGCTCGCCCGAGCTCTGCGCGGAGGCCCTGCGCCTCGGGCGGCTGCTGGCGGAGCTGATGCCGGACGAGCCGGAGGTCACCGGCCTGCTGGCGTTGATGCTCCTCGTCGAGTCCCGCCGGGAGGCACGGCTGGACGCGGACGGCGGGCTGGTGACTCTGCCCGAGCAGGACCGGGGGCGGTGGGACCGCGATCTCGTGGCCGAGGGGCAGGCGCTCGTCCGGCGCTGTCTGCGCCGGAACCGGCCCGGGCCGTACCAGATCCAGGCCGCCATCCAGGCCGTCCACAGCGACGCGCCCACGGCCGAGGGCACCGACTGGGGCCAGATCCTCCAGCTGTACGACCAGCTGACGGCCGTCGCTCCGAGTCCCGTGGTCGCGCTCAACCGGGCGGTCGCCGTCGCCGAGGTCCAGGGGCCGGGGGAGGCCCTCGCCCTCGTCGAAGAGCTGGACCTCGCCGGGTACCACGTCCTCCACGCGGTCCGCGCCGACCTGCTGCGGCGGCTGGGCCGCGCCGAGGACGCCGTACGCGCGTACGAGACGGCCGTGGAACTCGCCGAGAACCCGGCGGAACGCGCCTGTCTGGAGCGCCGGCGGCGGTCGCTCACGCGCGCGGATCCAGCTCCGTGAGCACGTCGAAGTCGAGGCCGTCGGCGCGCGCCAGGTAGATGCGCTGGCGGACATGGCTGTCCCGGAGGTGCAGCAGCCCGCGCGGTCCCTCGTACGACACCGTCCCGGCCGCCGCCCCGATCGCGGACACGTCCAGCGTGCCCGCCTGCTTGAGCAGCGCGGCGAGCAACAGGACGCCCTCGTAACAGGATTCGCCGAGGCTGCCGAGCGCCGGGGCCTCGACGCCGTACCGGGCCGCGTACCGGCCGTGGAAGTCGAGGGTGTCCTGGTTGGCGAGCGAGGCGAAGAAACCGGCCGTGCTGTAGAGGTCGGAGGTGGCCGAAGGGCCGCTCGCCATCAGCATGTTCTCGTCCATCAGCGTGCTCAGGCGCAGACAGCGGGCGTCCAGGCCGTAGTCGGCGAACGCCCGGTTGAAGCGCACCGCGTCGCTGCCGACGAGCAGCATCAGCACCCCGTCCGCGTCCGCGCGTTCGATGCGGCGCAGCACCGGCTCGAAGTCGTGGGTGCCGAGCGGGAGATAGACCTCGCCGCTCACGGTCCCGCCCGACTCGCGTGCGTACCCGTGCGCCGCGCGTGCCGTACGCCGGGGCCACACATAGTCGTTGCCGACCACGAACCAGCGCCGGACCCGTCGCTCGTGGGCCAACAGGGCCATCGCCGGGCGGAGTTGGTCCCGGGGCGTCTCGCTGGTGAGGAAGACGCCGGCGCGGTGCTCGCCGCCCTCATACAGGGCGGTGTAGACGTACGGCACCCGGTGCGCGATCCGCGGCGCCAGCGCCTGCCGTACCGAGGAGATGTGCCAGCCGGTGACGCCCCCGACGACCCCCAGGTCCACCAGGGTCTCGACATGGTCGGCGATCTCGCGGGGCGACGCGCCGCCGTCGACCGGCAGCAGCCTCAGCTCCCGGCCCAGGACGCCTCCCGCCCGGTTCACCTCCTCGGCCGCGAGCTGGGCGCACAGCTCGCAGGTGGGTCCGAAGATCCCCGCCGGTCCCTGCATGGGGAACACGAGGGCCACGCCGAGGACGGAGTCGTCGGCGGTGTACCACTCGGGTGCGGGGGGATCGTGCCGGAACATGGCGTCATGATTTCGGCTCGGCCGGGTGAACTCCAGTCCGTCTCGGAATTTATTTCGGCCCGCGAAATGTTGCAATATACATCTGGTGGGACGGCCGTCCCGCCGCCGAGACCGCCCAGCGGGCCGACAACCCCGCGCACCCCCAGTGAGGCACCGTGAACCAGCCCGCCCCCGAGCAGCCCGCCGACGTCGTCGCCCGGCTGCGCGCCACCTTCCGCACCGGCCGCACCAAGCCCGTCGAGTGGCGTACGGCACAGCTGAGCCGACTGCGTGAGCTGCTCACGGAGAAGGGTGCGGACCTGGCCGCGGCCCTCCACGCCGACCTGGGCAAGAGCGCCACCGAGGCCTACCGCACCGAGATCGACTTCACGATCCGCGAGATCGACCACACCGTCGAGCATCTCGCCGACTGGCTGCGCCCCGAGTCCGCCCCGACCCCGGCGCACCTCGGCGGGGACGCGAAGGTCTGGACGCAGTACGACCCGCTCGGTGTCGTCCTCGTCATCGCGCCCTGGAACTACCCGGCCCAGCTGCTGCTCGCCCCCGTGGTCGGCGCGCTCGCCGCGGGCAACGCGGTCGTCGCCAAGCCGAGCGAGCTGGCACCGGCGACCTCCGCGGCCCTCGCCCGGCTGCTGCCGGCCTACCTCGACACCGACGCCGTGG